>JALTRC010000215.1 GCA_026998145.1 Gammaproteobacteria bacterium | reverse complement strand
GAATATTTTTCATATTCATATCCGGGTGCTGTTTTAAGCAGCGATGAAAATAATCCATTGCATCCTGTTCAGGCAATAGATTAATTTCAATTTCATCCCCCGGCTGCCAGTAAGGCGACATCTGCAAAACTACCGGGCCGCTTAAGCCCCGATGGGTAAATAATAAAGGGCCGTTTAAGCTGGTTTGCTGGCAGCTCAGGCCAACATAATGGGACAGGCCTGCAAGGCTGGATAATGTATTGAGTAAATCTTTATGTAAGGTTAAGGGCACCAGTGCCGGGCGCAGGGGCAGAACATTTAAGTTAAACTGTCTGGACAGGTCGTAACCAAAACCACTGCCACCTAAAGTGGGAATGGAAAGTCCGCCCGTTGCCACAACCAGTGAGTTGCAATAAAAATTACCCAGCGAGGTGCTTAATTCAAACGCTTCTTTATGCTTAAGCTGGTGAATGTCACAGCGGGTCTGAATCTTAACCCGGGCTTTACTGCATTCATCCAGCAACATTTTCAGAATGTCTTTGGCGCTATGCTTGCAGAATAATTGCCCGGCATCTTTTTCCACATGTTCAATGCCATGTTGTTCGACTAAAGCCAAAAAGTCATAAGGGGTGTAGCGCTTGAGTGGGGATTTGCAAAAATGGGGGTTGGCTGAAAAGTAGTTATCCGGGCTGGTATATAAATGGGTAAAGTTACAGCGGCCACCCCCTGACATAAGAATTTTTTTACCCACCTTGTTAGCGCGATCCAGCACCAGTACCCGGCGACCCCTTTGGCCGGCATTCAGGGCGCAGAATAATCCAGCGGCACCGGCACCAATAATAATGACATCAAAATGATTGTGAGAGCTGGGCAAGGCAGACCTGTTAAATGCTATATTAGAGTTTAATTATAAATACTTTGATATGGCGCAAGCGGGGATATTTGTAGATCAGACGACTAATGCTATGCTTGGGCCTTTATCGAAGCACGGAAAATTATATGGCGCGTATTATTTCACAAATACTGTTGTTGTGTTTTGCCATGGTGAGCACTGCCATGGGGGAAACGGGCGAACAGTTATATCTGGACAACTGTTCTATTTGTCATGGTAATGAAGGCCAGGGTGGTGTGGGTATTCCGCTGGCACTGTCTTCATTTTTAAATCAGGCGCCAGATGAGTATATACAGCGAACCATCCGCTACGGCCGTCCTGGGCGGGTGATGCCGGCTTTTACTCACCTTGATGATAAGCAGATAAAATTAATCAGCCAGTTTGTGGCATCCTGGCGGAAAGGCCCTTCTCCCGTCTGGGATGAAACGCCGATAAAAGGCAATCCCCAAAAGGGTGAAGCCCTGTATAAGCAGTACTGCATCAGTTGTCACCACGCCAAAGGTCAGGGCGGGCAGGGCACCGGCCTGAAATTCTCCCGTCCTAAAGAGCTGCCTATCTCCGCGCCGGGTATTGGTAATAACGGCTTTTTACATTCAGCCACCGACCAGATGATTAAACAGGTGGCCATGCATGGTCGCAAGGGTACGCCCATGCCATCGGCGATTCGGGATCTGGGGCTAAAAGAATCACAGGTGGATGATATTGTGAGTTATCTGCGTAGCCTGCAAAAGCCACTGAAAAGCACTCAGCAAAAGCTGGACGAAGAGCCGCCAGTGCTGGTATACGATTCCGATTACAGTTTAAAGGAAACGGTTGCCAATCTGGAGCGGGCTGCGGTGGGCATGAACTTCCGGCTAATTCGCAATCAGGCGCTGGATTATGGTTTTGTTGAGGCAGAAAAAGAATCGACCCATGAGGAAATTGTGTTTTTCTGTAATTTTAACTTCCTTTATGAAGCCCTTAAGCTGGATCCCCGTATCGGTATGTTTTTACCTTGCCGAATCACGGCGGTTGAACGCAATGGCAAGGTTCAGGTGATGAGTATTAACCCCAAGCGTTTGAGCCACTTCTTTAATAATAGTGAGCTGGATCAGGCCTGCGAGCAGATGCATGATACCTATACTTCGATTATGGAGGATGCGACATTATGAAACGTCTTCTGTTAATCATTCTGCTGCTGGTGAGCAGTCATGCCAATGCTCTGGTAACGGATCAGCTGATGATGGTGCGTTCCAGCCAGTCATTTCCTGAAACCATGGCCACCTTGCAGGAAGCCATTGCCCAGCAGGGCTATAAATTATCACGGGTGCAACGGGTGGATATAGGCCTGACCCGCAGTGGTTATCAAACCGATAAGTACCGGATTGTTTTTTTCGGGAAAACCGATGAGGTGCATCAGCTGACAAAACAGCACCCGGATCTGGTGCCTTATCTACCCCTGAAAATTGCTATTTTCGCAGAAGGTGATGAAACTCTGCTAATCACGGCAAACCCGCTGGCGTTTGCCAAAATGTATCCACAGAAAGATCTACAGAGGATGTTTCAACGCTGGTATAAGGACGTAAAACATATACTGGAAGTTGTGCAAAATGCAGAATGAACGCTATTATTAGCTGACGAGTAATAACTAACGACAGTAAATTATGGCGAAAATATCAGGTCAGGAACAGCGCAGGCATTTGCGCATTGGCATAGTAGTTGATATAGATTTAACTCCAAGTGGGCAGGACACTATTTGTGTGCGTACCCGCAATATTAGTGACGGGGGGCTGTTTCTGGTTCTGGATGATACAGAGCTACCACCGATTGGCAGCGAGGTGCAGGTTTGCCTTAAAAATCAGCTGGGTGACGGAGAAGAGCCGCCGGTTAATCGGGCCAGGGTTGTGCGCCATGAAGACGGGGGTATAGGCCTGCAATTTCTGGAATAAGTATAAGAAATCAGCTTATTAACGGCCCGCTCATTGCGGGCTGTTTTGTTTGGGGTAGATGATTTATTTATATTCAGGATGAGGTGACGAATGATCAAAAATATCATAATTGTGCTGCTGATTTCAGTTATTTCCCTGGGGGCTTATGTTTTGAATAATAAAATAAGCCTGTTAAATAACAGCCTTACCCAGATTGCCCAGCTCAAAACAGCAATGTCTGCCATGCGTATAAAGCATGCCAAAAAAGTGATGAAAATAAAAATCAGGGAACGGGCTAAAAGAGCACTGGCGGCGATACCAGTTGTGGGGCTGGTGGCACTTGGCTGGTTTGAAAAACGGGAATATGATGAATGGAAACAGCAGCATCCGGATGGGGATTTACCCCAATATACCCAGCAGGTCAGTGAGCTGGTGGCCGAGCTTGCCGATGAATATTACGCAGAAATAAAAAAAGAAATACCCTATATACAATCATTAAAAAATAAAAATATAGAGCCGCCATCCCGGCTCTTGAAAGATAATTCATAATGCCAGGCATCAAAAAGGGCTGCAAAATATGCAGCCCTTTTTTTAGTTAGCCGTATTGATAAATAGCCGCTTTAAAGTGGGTTTACATTCACCGCCTGCGGGCCTTTCTGACCATCTTCAACTTCAAATTCTACTTCCTGGCCTTCTGCCAGCGTCTTAAAGCCCGATCCCTGTATTGCTCTGAAATGTACAAATACATCATTGCCATCTTCCCGTTCAATAAAGCCAAAGCCTTTTTTTTCATCAAACCATTTTACGCGGCCTTTAGTGGTAGCCATAGGAGTTCTCCAGAATTAATTAATCGTATTTTTTCGGTAACGTATACGCTGCCGGGTAGCGAGAAAAGATGCAGGGAGTACTTACGAATAGACAAAATGAGATAACCAGGTTTTCTTCGACATTGTGCACACATAAATAGCTGCTGTAATCTTTACCAGCTGAGTCGAGTGTAACCCATTTTTTTATAAAGTAAAGAATGCAAACCGGCAGATTTAATGAATATTTATGATGGGAAAAATGACACTTTTATTAAGGTGTATAATGGCCTGGCGGCTGGATGATAAAGAGAGTAATGGGCTCCATTGAAAAAGGCTGGACTATTTTGTTGCCGAAATATTTTTATGGGATAAGCCGGTAAGTCAGGCCGTATTATTAATTTACTGAGATAAAGACGGAAAAATAATGAAAACAACAGAAGGCTTAATATGAAAGTCTGGGTGGATGCGGATGCCTGTCCGGTTGTGATTAAGGAAATATTATTTAAAGCGGCAAAGCGTACCGGTGTGCCTCTGACCCTGGTTGCCAATCATCATTTGCGTATCCCTGCGTTAAAAAATATTACTTTCCTGCAGGTGCCTTCGGGTTTTGATGTGGCCGATAATGAAATTGTCAAAAGGCTGGAGCCGGGTGATCTGGTGATTACCGGTGATATTCCCCTGGCAGCAGAAATTATCGAAAAAGGCGCTCATGCCTTAAACCCAAGGGGTGAGCTATATACCATTGAAAATATCAAGGCCCGTTTAAATATGCGGGACTTTATGGATAGCTTAAGAGCCAGTGGTATTGATACGGGTGGTGCGCCGCCGTTAAACCAGAGTGACCGGCAGGCCTTTGCCAATCATCTGGATCGGTTTTTGACGCGGCATGCTCTTTAGCCTTCTGATCAGAGGTGCAGATCTTTTTGTGGACTCCCGCCTGCGCGCACTACTGTCCGGAATAAAAAAATCGATGCGTTAAAAAAGGTTGTAGATCCAGGTTTTAAGGGTTAAAACCCTGTTTGCAGACTTAAAAAACAAGGATCTACAACATGTATAGTAA
>JALTRC010000214.1 GCA_026998145.1 Gammaproteobacteria bacterium | reverse complement strand
AACACACATCAATGAGTTAAATATTTCACTACATTT
This sequence comes from Gammaproteobacteria bacterium, assembly GCA_026998145.1. Taxonomy (GTDB): domain Bacteria; phylum Pseudomonadota; class Gammaproteobacteria; order SZUA-229; family SZUA-229; genus JALTRC01. Next base: position 4,615 of record JALTRC010000214.1, on the reverse strand, counting down.
TTCTCAAGCTTGCCGGCCTGTGTTTTCTTAAAGCCTCTATGAGATGTTATCAACTTGCCATTGCGATCAATCAGATAGGATGTTGGCATAACGGTTAAACCGTACTTTTCAGGTGTTACACCGTCTATATCATAGGCAATGGTGAATGTTGCCGGGTTCTTTTTCAAAAAGGCTTTAGCGGCGCCTTTTTCGGAGTCCAGGTTAATGGCAATAATTTTCAGCCCCTGCTTGCCATATTTTTTCTGCAGATTGTTCATAAAAGGAAAAGACTTCCGGCACGGCTTGCACCAGGATGCCCAGAAATCCAGGTATACCACCTGCCCTCTGTAATCGGATAATTTTATATTGCCCTTATCACCGGGCAGATTAAAGTCGGGTGCCTGTTTGGCCAGTGCTGCGCTGGATAGTTGCAGCAGGAATATAGCAAGTAGGACTCGAAAAATTTTTAAGGTATGCACTGCTTGTCTCCGTTTTTTAACTGTTCAGATTATAGTTGTAATTGTGAGCCTGTGTATTTAATGGTGGCAATCAATGTATTTCAAGCAGTGGCGGGTAATTTGTGACCTTGATTGCAAATGGCAGTGAAAGCGCCTTTGCAGGAGCGGAAGTCAGGCGCTTATCTTTGCATTATTCTGTGATAAGATGCTGTTTTACAACCAAAATAGATAAAACCACACACTTTATGAGTCAGCCCCAACGTATTCCACGCGCCGAGCATAATATCTCCCGAGATAATATCGATGATAATGCCCTGAAGGTATTGTATCGATTGCATCGGGCCGGTTACCGGGCGCTACTGGTGGGCGGAGGTGTGCGGGATCTACTGCTTAACCACAGTCCCAAAGATTTTGATGTGGCCACCGATGCTCGTCCGGAAGAGGTTAAAAAACTATTCAGTAACTGCCGTTTGATTGGCCGCCGTTTTCGTCTGGCTCATGTTTTTTATGGCCGCGAAATTATCGAAGTGGCTACCTTCCGGGCCAGCCATGATGATGCCAGTGACGGCCAGCAGGATCAGTCCGGTCGCATACTGCGGGATAATGTTTACGGTGATATTGATGATGATGTGTGGCGCCGGGACTTTACCGTTAATGCCCTCTACTATGATATTGCCGATTTTTCCGTGATTGATTATATGGGCGCCATGGAGGATATCCAGAAGCGCCAGTTGCGGCTGATTGGTGACCCGCAAACCCGTTATCGGGAAGACCCGGTGCGTATGCTGCGGGCGATTCGTTTTGCCGCCAAGCTGGATTTTTCGATTCATGAAGATACGGAAAAACCCATCTTTGAGCTGGCGCCTCTGCTGGCGGATATTCCCCCGGCCCGTTTATATGAAGAGGTCTTAAAGCTGTTCCATTCCGGTTATGGCCTTAAATGCCTGAAACTGCTGGAACATTATCAGCTGCTGCAATACATTTTCCCCCATGCTTATCATGGCCTGCTCAGTGGCGATGAAAGCTTCCGCAAGTTTTTACATCTGGCCCTGCAAAGCACGGATCAGCGGGTCAATGAAGGCAAGCCCATCACCCCGGCGTTTCTGTTTTCGGCGATGCTCTGGAAAGCGGTTAATGTGTATGCGGAGCAATACAGAACCCAGGGCGCAACCCCGTCACAGGCCATGCATCAGGCAATTTCAGATGCGCTGGGGCAGCAGGTGCAGATTACCTCTATTCCCCGCCGCTTCAGTACGGTGGTGCGGGACATCTGGTATATGCAGCATCGTTTTCAGAATCGTCATGGGCGCCGGGCGCGCAGCCTGTTGCAGCATAATAAATTCCGCGCCGCCTATGATTTTATGTGTTTGCGGGGACAGGCCGGCGAGTTTGATGATGATAGCTGTGAATGGTGGACGCGTATTCAAACCCTCTCCTATGAGCAGCAGGAATTATTGTTAAATCCTGCCAGAGCAAAGCCAAAGTCCTCGCCTAAAAAAGCCAGCCAGAAAAAAAACAGGGCAGAATAACTGTGTCCATTGTGTTTATCGGGCTGGGCAGTAATATGCAGCAGCCTCGTCAGCAGTTACTGGATGCGCGCTGTGCGCTGGAACAACATCCACAAATAGCATTACTGGCGGTTTCCAGTCTGTATCAGAGCCGGGCCATGACCCTGCCCGGCAGTCAGCCGCAGGCTGATTATATTAATGGTGTGATTAAATTGCAGACAGAGCTCACCCCGGAAGCCCTGCTGGATGTTTTGCAGTCCATTGAAAATCAGCAGGGTCGGGAGCGTAATGAGCGCTGGGGTGCCCGCACTCTGGATCTGGATATTCTGTTGTTTGATGACTTAAGTTTGCAAACCGAACGGTTAATCCTGCCCCATACGGGCATAGCTGAGCGAAATTTTGTGTTATATCCCTTGCAGCAGATAGCGCCGGATTTACGGATTCCCGGCCAGGGTCAGGTATCAGAACTGGCTGCCAATGTATCATCTGAAGGTATTGAACTACTGGGAGATTTTGCATGAGCCAGCCAGCCTTTATTGTGGTGGAAGGGCCAATCGGTGTGGGTAAAACCACCCTGGCTAAAAAACTGGCCGCCTCCTATAACAGTGAATTATTGCTGGAAGGGGCGGACGAAAATCCCTTTATGGGCAAGTTTTATGAGAATCCCCGCGCCGCAGCGCTGCCCACCCAGCTGTTTTTTTTATTGCAGCGGGCCCGGCAGATGCAGGAATTTCGTCAGGGGGATATGTTCAGTCCGGTGCATGTGTCTGATTTTCTAATGGAAAAGGATCGCCTGTTTGCCGAGCTGACCCTGGACGATGATGAACTGAAATTATATGAGCAGGTCTATGAGCAACTGACCTTTGATGTGCCTGTGCCGGATCTGGTGATTTATTTACAGGCGCCGGTGGAAATCTTGCAGGATCGCATTGAAAGGCGAGGCATTAGTCATGAGCGGCTGATTGAGTCATCGTATTTGCAGCGGCTTTCCGATGCCTATGTGGACTTCTTTTATCATTATAATCAGGCGCCATTACTGATTGTGAATGCCAGTGAAATCAATTTTGCGGATAATGAAGACGACTACCAGCTATTGCTGGAGCGTCTTGGCAGTATTACCAGTGGCCGTCATTATTTTAATCCCAGTCGCGAGCTTTTATAGGACTACCCATGAGTACACACAAAGCCAGCGGGCGAATCACCATTCGTCAGTTAAAAGAGATGAAGCAGCAGGGGGAAAAAATCGCCTGTTTGACGGCCTATGATGTGAGCTTTGCCCAGCTTCTCGACCAGCAGGGCGTGGATGTAGTGCTGGTTGGGGATTCTCTGGGCATGGTTATTCAGGGGCTGGAAACCACCCTGCCGGTGACCATGGATGACATGGTGTACCACGGCCAGGCCGTATCCCGTGGGCTGAGTCGCGCTCTGCTGATTGTGGATATGCCCTTTATGAGCGATGCCTCGGTAGAGCAGGCAGTGGCCAACGCGGGGCGCTTTATGAAGCAGGCGGGCGCCAATATGGTGAAGCTGGAAGGGGGCGCCGATCAGCGTGAGCTGGTGTCCACCCTCACCCGTCTGGGTATTCCCGTCTGTGCCCATCTGGGCCTGCAACCACAACGGGTGCACAAGCTGGGTGGTTATCGGGTGCAGGGACGGGAAGATGCGGTGGCGGAAAAAATGCTGGAAGATGCCCGTGTACTGGAACAGGCGGGCGCGGATATGCTGTTACTGGAATGTGTGCCGGCGGCCCTGGCCAAACAGATTACTCAGCAGGCGCAGATTCCGGTTATCGGCATAGGCGCGGGTGTGGACTGCGACGGGCAGATACTGGTGCTCTACGATATTCTGGGTATTTCGGCCGGTAAAATTCCCCGTTTTTCAAAAAATTATATGCAGCAGGCCGGTGATATTGCCGAGGCGGTGAAACATTATGTGGATGATGTAAAGCACAGCCGTTTTCCTGCTGATGAGCACAGTTTTCAATGAAGCTTTGCAGGACGATTGCTGAATTAAGATCACAGCGGCAGGCCTTTCAAGGCGAATCTGTGGCTTTTGTGGCCACTATGGGCAACCTCCATGAAGGGCATTTGTCTCTGGTGAAGCGCGCCCGGCAGCTGGCTGGGCGGGTGGTGGTGAGTATTTATGTGAACCCCCTGCAATTTAATGAAGCCAGTGATTTTGAACATTATCCCCGCACCCCGGAGCAGGATCAGCAGCTGCTGGAGGCAGAAGGCGTGGACCTGCTTTTTATGCCCGATAGTCGAGAACTGTATCCCCACGGCCAGCAAGGCAATTGCAAGGTGATGGTGCCGGAGCTGGGGGATATGCTGGAAGGGGAATGCCGCCCCGGCCACTTTGTTGGCGTTACCACCATCGTAAACAAGCTGTTTAATCTTGTGCAGCCGGATGTGGCATTGTTCGGAGAAAAGGATTTTCAGCAGCTTATGCTGATTCGCCGCATGGTGGACGATCTGAATATGCCACTGAGCATCGAAGCCGTGCCCACCTGCCGCCATGACAATGGTCTGGCCATGAGCTCCCGAAATAATCGCCTGAGCGGCAAACAACAGCAGCAGGCCGGAGCCATCTATCAGGTGTTAAGCCATATGGCTGAGCAACTGCAACAGGGGCGCAGCGATTACCCGGTGCTGGAGGCCGATGCCATGGATT
>JALTRC010000213.1 GCA_026998145.1 Gammaproteobacteria bacterium | reverse complement strand
CGGGAAATCGGTGGCGTTGCCGTACACACAGGCACCATCCCCAGCAAAACCCTGCGTGCCGCCGTGATGTATTTATCCGGTTACGATCAGCGGGGCCTGTATGGCAAAAGCTATCGGCTGAAAAATGCATTGACCATGGAAGATCTAATGCAGCGTGTCACCATTACCATCCATCAGGAAACGGAAGTTATGTCGGATCAGTTGCGCCGCAATAGTGTGAATATTATTGAAGGCACCGCTTCTTTTGTTGATCCCCACACTATTCGTCTGGAAAGCCGTGATGGCAAAACCCAGGATTATAAAACCCGAAAAGTATTACTGGCCACCGGTACTCGCCCCCGCCGGCCACAGGATATTGCTTTTGACGGTGAAACCATTATCGACAGCGATGATATTTTAAACCTTAAACAATTACCCAAAAGCATGACCGTTATCGGAGCCGGTGTTATTGGTGTGGAATATGCCTCTATTTTTAGTGCGCTGGATATAAAAGTTACCCTGGTGGATGCTCGCAGCTGCATGATGCGTTTTATGGATCGGGAAATCACCGATGAGCTGACACACATGCTGCGGGATCGAGGTGTGACCATGCGACTGGGTGAATCTATTGAAAAAGTGGAAAAGGAAAATGAACGCGCCATTATCACGCTGCAAAGTGGTAAAAAAATTATTTCTGATCTGGTGATGTTTGCCGCAGGTCGCACCGGTTGTACATCGGCATTGAAACTGGAAAATGCCGGGCTTGAAGCTGACTCGAATCATCGTCTTGAGGTAAATCAATATTATCAGACCAAAGTTAAACATATTTATGCAGCCGGTGATTTAATCGGCTTTCCCAGCCTGGCTTCCACCTCCATGGAACAGGGCAGGCTGGCGGCACGACATGCCTTTGGGCTTTCGCTGAGTTCGCGGCCAGATTTATTTCCCTTCGGCGTTTATGCGGTGCCGGAAATGAGCATGGTAGGCAAAACCGAAGAAGAGCTAACCGAACAGAAAGTTCCATACGAAGTGGGGATTGCCCGCCTGAAGGAAACCGCTCGCGGTCACATAATGGGGTTACAGGAAGGTATGCTGAAATTAATTTTCAGTCTGCAGGATAAAAAACTGCTGGGGGTGCATGTGCTGGGCGAAGATGCTACTGAGCTGGTGCATATTGGTCAGGTGGTACTGGCACTGGATGGGGATCTGGATTTCTTTATTGAAAATGTTTTCAATTATCCAACACTGGCCGAGGCCTATAAAATTGCTGCACTGGATGCAGCTAATCGAATGGCTATTTAAATAAAAAATCCTTAAGTTAAAAC
>JALTRC010000212.1 GCA_026998145.1 Gammaproteobacteria bacterium | reverse complement strand
ATATTATTCATCATGGATCTCCTTGTTGCAGTGGTTCTTTACACTATCATTGTCACCAGACGGAAATTGTCTGGCAACTGGGAGGTCCATGTCATTCGTTATGGAAAGAAGGTTGTGTAAAATAAATTTAAGGAAAAAATCAGTAGCAAAATAAAATCAGGAAAAATAATTTTTTGTTGGTTTTTGAGCTGCATGGCAGGAAAAGGTAAATCATTCTGAAAGGCCATAGCGTAAAAAGTGTTCTGCGCTGATAGCGTGAAAGATTGTACAGGTTAAAAATAGTCAGGTTAAAATGCCCTGGCACCGATTGAGATCGGTGATAAAAGTAAATCAGGTTATGTAATAATCAGCCTGAAAAATCCGCCGCCAGCTGAAGCTGGTGATCGAGTTATTCTTGAAATATCGGAGATATTCCAAGATAAATGAACGGTCTTGTAAATGAGCTTCAAAGAGCATAAGTTTACTGAAGGTAATGGCAGCCATAACAAAGGTATGCACCCGACAGTTTAAAGTGGCGCTTATTTTGCAAAAGGCGCAAAAACGCACCACTTTAAACCGCCGGTGATACCAGCGTTAGGGCAATATAAGTCTCTCCAAAATAGCTCTTGTTGCGCACTACGCAATATGTTATATTCAAAAAATGATAAAATCATTCAAGCACAAGGGACTTCAAAAGTTCTATGAAACGGGAAGCACTGCAGGAATACAAGGCAGTCATAAAAATAGGTTACGAATGATACTCGCGGCTCTTGAAACCTCGCATGAAATAGAAGATATGAATGTTCCTGGTTTCAGGCTTCACCCACTAAAAGGGAAATTAAAAGGCATTTCGTCTGTAACAGTAAGCGGTAATTGGCGAATAACATTTAAGTTTGAAAATGGGCATGCCTATATAGTTAACTATGAGGACTATCACTAATGAATATGTACAATCCACCTCATCCCGGAGAGTTTATTAAAGAAGTATATTTAACGCCCTTTAATATAAGTTCTCGTACAGTCGCAGAAAAACTAAAGGTCTCTCCTTCTACGTTTAATCGTCTTGTAAATAAGGAAAGTAATATTTCACCTGAAATGGCATTACGTTTATCAAAAACATTGGGGCGCACACCAGAGAGCTGGCTTGCAATGCAAGATTTATATAACTTGTGGCATGCGAAAAAGAACGTTAATTTAAAGCAAGTTGAAAAGTTAAATATTGATGCAGCGTAGCCCTAACAAGGCGTTCAAGTTGACCCGCAAAGTTTCGCGCCTTTTGTGGTGCTTCGCATTATTCCACAAAAGTCACAAAACTTTCCGGTCAAC
>JALTRC010000211.1 GCA_026998145.1 Gammaproteobacteria bacterium | reverse complement strand
CTTCCCGTTCAATATTGATAATCTGCCCGTCCCCCAGATGTACCGAGGCGGTAATACGGGATGGCTGGCCAAAGCTGTATTTACCCACTTCAAAAACCGATAGACCATTGATCTGGCCGATTGCCTGACCCTGGGTGTCGATAAATAAAGTGCCCCGCTGAATATCATTTTGAATCAGCCCCTGAATTCGGCCGGTACGGGAAATTTGTGCGTTGATGGCTTTTTCAACATCATCTGCCTGAATATATTCATGGTCGGATTTCAGCGCCCAGTAATGGGTTTCGATGAGTAAATCATCCACATTACGCAGCCGGGTGGAGAGTTTTTCCGAGTCCTGTGAGAGGCGGGAGCTGAACTGTAAAATGCGTCTAACCGCATCCCTGTGCAATTCTTTTAATTCAAACTTACGAGCGCGGGAGGCAATCAGGCGCGCATATAGTTTGATGTTCTCCGCACTGTTTTCAATGTCTTCATTAAAATCCGCTTCAACCTTAAACAGCTCGGGAAAATCCGGATCAATTTCATGGAGCAGGTAATAGGTATTACGATTGCCCAGCAGAATGATTTTTACATTCAGCGGGATGGGTTCAGGCTCAAGGGTAATGGTGGTATCCGCATTAACCACCTGATCCAGGGATTCGATTTTTACTTTTTTACCATACAATGAACGCTTCAGAGCATCCCATGCATAGGGCATGGTTAAAATTTTGTGGGCGTCTATTACCAGATAACCGCCGTTTGCCTGTAGCAGGGCGCCGGCCTTGATTAAGCTGAAATTAGTATGGGGGCCGCTGCTGCGGCTTTCATATTCTATGCGGCCGATTAAATTGTGATAGGTGGGATTGTCCAGATATACCACCGGCGCGCCTTTCTGTTTGCTGCTGTCAACAATCAGATTCACCTGATAACGCTCCAGCGCATTATTACTGGGCATGGTGCTTTCCGCCGGGGAGTGTTCTTCCTCATCGGTTTCCGCAAAATCTTCCAGATGATGCAGCACATCGTCCTGCACCCCCTGTAAATAATCCACCACCTGGGGCAGGCTTTTGTATTTCTTTTTCACATCCTTAATCAGGTTGCTGGTGGCAAACAATGCCACCTTGCGATTGAGCTTTTTGATTTTAATATTGTGTTCCCGCCGCTGCCGGGACATTTCCGGTACCAGAAATTCCATCTCGTTCTGGAAGTCATCAATTTTCTGTTCCAGCTCGATTTTTTCTTTTTCCGGCAGGGCGTCGAATTCATCTTCACTCAATACCTTATCTTCAAGCATGGGGGCGAGCATAAAACCGGAAGGGGTCTGGC
>JALTRC010000210.1 GCA_026998145.1 Gammaproteobacteria bacterium | reverse complement strand
GTAGCGCATCATGCCACCCAGTTCAGCATGGTCATCAAAGATAGTGGAACCGATACCGAACTTACGCAGATGATAAGCGGCTGACATACCGGCAACACCACCACCGATAATGGCAACTTTTTTGCCTGTCAGTTCAGGCAGGTTAGCGAACTTGTATTTTTCAGCATAAGCACTGTCACCAATGTATTGTTCAACAGAGTTGATGCCAACAAAATCATCAACATCGTTGCGGTTACAGCCATCCTGACAAGGTGCAGGGCATACACGACCCATCATGGCAGGGAAGGGGTTAGCTGTTGTTGAGCGCTGGAAAGCATACTCTTCTTTCGTTACACCTTCTGGTGGTGTTTCGATGCCGCGGATAATATCCAGCCAGCCACGAATATCCTCACCTGAAGGGCAGCTGCCCTGGCAGGGTGGTGTGCGATGCACATAGGTAGGACATTTGTATGAAGTGTCCTGTACAAAAATTTTGTCATGCATGCTTGACCAGTTGTTATCACCCTCTTTGAAGCGGCGGAAAGTCAAGTTGTTGTTTTGCATGTCTTCTTTGGAAGTGGCCATGCTCTTCTCCTATATGCTAAACCGTATAGTTAAAATCGTATTTTCGTATAAATCTTTATTGTGTCTGTATCGCTTAATCTTCAGGATCAACCTGGCCTTCCAGGATAATCGCATTGCTGACTAATTGATGAACACTGACAATCTGATCCATGGTAAATCCATAATATGGAAGCACCTTGGTAAACTGGCTCTTACAGATGGCGCAAATTGCGGCCATATGTGTTACACCATATTCTTCTGTTACGTTTTTCAGGGCAGTTGCACGAGGCAATATGCCCTTAACGCGAATTTCCATTAAGTCATCGGTCAAAAGACCGCCACCGCCACCGCAGCAGAATGTAGCGTCATGGATAGTGTCTTTTTCCATATCCACATAGTTATTACATACATGCTTGATAACAGCTCGAGGAATTGTGAATTGACCGCCAGGCTTGTCGCCCATGCCGGATGCACGCGCCACATTACATGAATCATGGAATGTCAGCGTCATATCATCGTTGCGTGATTTATCAATATTCAGCTCGCCTTTTTCCAGCTTATCCAGAGTAAATTCACAGATATGCTGGGGAATAGGGTAGTTCTGGTCAAGGAAATCGAACGGGCCGGCCAGGGTATTTAAGAAACTGTAACCGACGCGCCATGCGTGACCACACTCACCGTAAACAATACGCTTAACGCCCAGATCTTCAGCTGCCTGGCGGATGCGCATGGAGATACGCTGCATATTTTCATAAGAACCGATAAACAGACCAAAGTTAGCGGCCTCTGAAGCCATGGTGCTTAGCGTCCAGCTGGTATTGGTTGCGTGGAATACTTTTGCGTAACCAATCAGGCCATCAATGTGAGGCTCGGCAAAGAAGTCAGCTGAAGGGGTAACCAGCAGAATATCCGCGCCTTTTTTATCAAGCGGGAATTTCACTTCGACTTCAATATCATACTCAACGTCTTCTTCCAGACCTTCCAGTACGTTGGCCAGTGCTTTTTCAGGCAGACCCAGGTTATTACCAATGGTAAATACCTTGCCGATAATTTCGTTGGAATATTTTGTACCGCGACCAATATGCGCCAGAATTTCACGGGCTGCCATGGTAACTTCAGCCGTATCAATGCCATAAGGGCAGAACACTGAACAACGGCGACATTCTGAACACTGATGGAAGTAGCTATACCATTCTTCAACAACATCTTCAGTTAAGTCACGGGCACCGACCAGTTTGGGGAAAAATTTACCCGCAAAGGTAAAGTAACGGCGATACACACTGCGCAATAAATCCTGACGGGCAACCGGCATGTTCTTGGCATCTTTGGTGCCCAGGAAGTAGTGACATTTATCTGTACAGGCACCGCATTTTACACAGGAATCCATAAATACACGGAAACCACGGTAGCGGTTTAAAAGATCACCCATCTTATCAATGGCTTTATCGTGCCAGCCATCAACCAGTAAGTAGGTGTTTTCTTTTGTTTCGTCTTTCTTGCCCGGATAACCCAGAGCTTCCTGGAAATCAGGCTTGGCAACAAAAGGCTTTAGGCCTTTCATTGTGTCGTCTTCCGGCAAAGGAACGACGGCATACTCTTTAAGTTCTGGAACCTCGTAATCAGCCACTATGGGACTCCTTAACGTGATCGTTTATTCGTTAACGCTAGCCGCGTAGTTCTGGGTAATCTTTACGTGTTTCGTCAAGTTTTTTGGCCCACTCAACGATATGACGTTTTTCACGAGGATTATCCACCTGGTTACGTGTTGGTGCATAAAATACACCGGGAATATGTAACAACTTGCTCACAGGCAGTATAAAACCAAGTAAAGCAACCAGGCCAAGATGAATCAGAATGGTGCTGCCTTCAGGCAGGTCAACCAGGTCAAAATTCAGTATGCCCAGCATAAATGATTTCATCTGAACAATATCAATATGGCTGATAAAGCTCATTGTCAGGCCGCTGAAACCAATAAACATAATCAGCAGCAGCATTAAATAATCGGAAGGTGCTGAAATATAACGGACGCGAGCCACGAACAGGCGGCGACCAAACAGGCCCAGCAAACCTATAACCATGGTAATACCCGCGTATTTACCAAAGCTTTGTACGACCTCCAGGCTGACCAGTGGCCATAAAAAGCCCAGCATACCTTCGGGGTCGATAACATAACGAAGATGGCGCAGGAAAACCAGTGCCAGAGATACATGGAACATCCAGCCAAATAACCATGTCCACTTGTTTGAGCGGAACAGGGAAGCGAAAAGCACAACCTCCTTGGCCAGACGAATAACAACGCCTCCTGTTGTTTTAGGAGCCGGTGTTACAGGAATTTTCAGGGGAGCAGGTGTCTTGCGATACTGTTTTGCTTTGCGAGCGAGGCCAACGAGCATGACAACGGTGGCTGCAACAAGCAGGAAAGCATAAAGTGTGGACATCGAGATTACTCCGCAAATATATGAATAATTTTAAAGCAAATAAAAATTTCAGAGGGGACTGCTCCCCTCTGAATAGCGTTTAAGATTAAACGCAGCCAGTTGGCTTGGGCAGACCTGCATATTTACAGGCTTGCTTACCAGGGCCATAAGGGAACAGTTCGTACAGATACTTGCTGTTACCTTTTTCTTTACCTAATTTCTTACCAATTGCCTTAGTCAGTACACGTACTGCTGGAGCAATTTGGTATTCGTCATAGTATTCACGCAGGAAGTTGATAACTTCCCAGTGTGCGTCAGTCAGAGGCTGGTCTTCTAATTTTGCCATTGCTTCAGCACAACCAGGTTCCCACTCTAACAGGTTAACCATGTAACCTTCTTCATCAGTTTCAAATGTTTTACCGTTTACTTCAAAGCTCATCGTCTTTACTCCTAAATTAATTTCTTAAAAATCTACAACCAGGACTGGATATTGTCATGCTCAGTGGTTAAATCTACATAACCTTCATAATCGACAACTTTAATACCATCGATAACACGGTCTTCAGACATTCCACGAGCCCTAAGGTCAGGCCCTAAAACGTAGAATGAAATATTTTCCATTGCCTTGCTGATTCTGTCAGCCGCTGCTGTGCCTGCGATTGCAGATACAACACCGTCTTCAATTAACAGGATTGAACTACCGGCTTTTGCCATGCTGATGCATGAGTCCAGCGTACTGCGTTCAAACACTGATTTGTTTACTGTGTGTAACATTGCCATTGTTTAAACTCCTAGAAACTCAGAACAACATCTTGTTCTTCGAACAAGTCTGCCATTTCTGCACGGCTTAAAACACGAATAGAGTCTTTTTCAGCCCAGTCATCATCTTCGTCTTCCCACACCAGGTGTTGCAGGTCGTCAAGAGTTAAACCGCGCTCATCCAGAGACTCCTGGTCAACATAAATTTTGCTGACTTCGTAGTCACCTAAAGCCGAGTAGGTTTTAGAGAAGTTTTTGATGCCAACACCAGTTGTATCCTGATCTTTAGTCAGCTGGTACACACCGTCATCAACAAAAGCCAGACTTACGTCCTGATCGAAAGCTGCACCAATTAATACAACTTCCAGTGACTCAAGAGCATAAATAGTGCCGTAAGGCGCTTTGCGATTCACATACATGAATTTTTTAACGTCAGCCATATTTATCTCCTAGTCGCCAAATGTGATCAGACGATCAGCGATAATGCCTGCTTCAATCAGCTGACCCAGTCCCGAAATACGGAAACCATCAGCAAGATTGGCGCAGGATTTACCCTGACGTTCAGCTTCGTTTTCATCAAGAATACCGCGGCGTTGAGCCGCAGCAATGCAAACTACCAGATCCAGATCATGAGCTTTTGCAAGCTCAGACCATTGTTGAGTAATGTTGCGATCATCCTGAGGCGGAACGGCCATATTGGTCGCGTTGTTAACGCCGTCGTGATAAAAGAACACGCGGAAAATCTCGTGACCCTTATCCAGAGCGGCTTTAGCAAAGTGGTATGCAGAATCAATTGCCTGATGCTGATACGGGCCTTCATTTATTAATAGTGCAAATTTCATAGCATTCTCGTCCTGATCCATTTCTTAGAAACGGATATGAGTTGAAGCATTCAGGCTTGCACGAGCACCACGCCAGTTATCAATGTGGTACTTGGTAAATGGCAGGCCAGTCAGTTCGAAGAAACGAGGCCAGCCGATACGCTCAACCCACTCACCAACACGTTCCCAGTCGCGAGCATCTTCTTTGTAGCACTTCAGAATTTGCTTAACGATGGCGCCTGCTTCAGGCCAGCGTGGTGGATTATTTGGAATACCGGAAGCAACCAGTTTCTGGAATGTAGGCTTACCACGTGCATTTGAGTGGTTACCACCAATCCATACAGCCAGCTTGGAGTGTTCAGCATCGTTAATCATCATTGGAGGACAAGGTGGGAAACATGCACCGCAGCAGATACATTTCTTTTCATCAACTTCAAGAGATGGCTGACCGTCAACCATTGCAGGACGAATCGCAGCAACAGGGCAACGAGCAACAACAGAAGGACGCTCACATACGTTAGCAACCTGTGTATGGTCAATCTTGGGTGGCTTGGTGTGCTGAACATTGATTGCGATGTCGCCCTGACCACCACAGTTGATCTGACAGCAAGATGTTGTCATATGAACACGGTTAGGCATGTTCCAGTTTTTGAACTCGTCAATCAGTTCATCCATCATTGATTTCACAACACCAGATGCATCAGTACCTGGAATATCACAGTGCAACCAGCCCTGTGTGTGAGATAAAGTGGTAACAGAGTTCTTGGTACCGCCAACAACAAAGCCTTCGTCTTCCAGGGCTTTGATCAGAGGCTCAACTTTTGCTTCTTCTGTAACATAGAATTCGATGTTTGAACGAATTGTGAAACGGATGAAACCGTCTGCATATTCATCACCGATTTTAGTCAGCTTACGCAAAGTGAATACATCAAGAATACGCTGAGTACCGGCTTTAACGGTAAAGATTTTTTCGCCGCTTTTCGCAACGTGGCACAGTACACCTGGACGTGGATCAGTGTGATATTTCCACAGACCAAAGTTACGACGCATAGTAGGGTGCATGTACTGGAAACCGTCTGGACATCCAGACTCGATGGGCGGACGCATATCTGCCATTGCCATGATTATTTCCTCAAGTTATTTATTGTTAACTTTAAAAAACCGCGAAACCATCAGGTTTCGCGATTCTCAAAACTGAATTTCAAGCTTAGGCTTCGGCTTTACGCTCAAACCATTTAACCGCTTCGTCATCCCAACCGTCCATACGAACATAGGAAGACTGGCGAGTGTTGTTAACCATGTTAGGATCAACTTCAACGTCGATACCTTCCAGGAAGTTAACCAGACCGATACGCTCGATCATTTCACCACAGCGTTCGTGCTCAAGACCGTTTTCTGCCCAGAAATCAATGATTTCTTCAGCCAGCTCAACCATTTCCTCGTAGTCTTCACGAGTGTCCAGCTTACGGAAAGGAACAACAACTGTACCCATCAGGTCACCAATTTTCAGTGTACGCTTACCACCGATCAGGATGGTTACACCCTTGTCATCACCAACACCCAGAGCTTTAGGCATAACATTGATGCAGTGCATGCAGCGAACACAGTTACGGTTATCAACCTGGATAGTGTCGTCATCACCTAATGCCAGCGCCTGAGTCGGGCAGCGAGTGATTACGTTATCAATGATGTATTGACGACCCTTGGTCTTAACGTATTCCATGAATTCTTTCTGGTTAACTTTCATGTCATCGCGCCATGTGCCGATAACTGCAAAGTCAGAACGTTCGATAGCATTCTGGCAGTCGTTAGGGCAACCAGAGATCTTGAACTTGAATTTGTATGGCAGAGCAGGACGGTGAACATCGTCAGTGAAGTTGTTTACCAACCAGCGCTGTGCAGCGTGCTCGTTTGTGCAGGACATTTCGCAACGGGCCGCGCCTACGCAAGACATTGCAGTACGTACACATGGACCGGCACCACCTAAATCCCAGCCATATTCATTGATTTCATCAAAGAATGTCTGAGTGTTTTCGGTAGTTGTACCGATAAACATGATGTTACCTGTCTGACCGTGGAAAGTTTGCAGGCCTGAACCGTATTTTTCCCAGCTATCAGCCAGCTGATTCAGCATGTCAGTTGTGTAGTAGTTGCCTGGAGTAGGCTGTACACGCAGTGTATGGAATTCTTTGGATTCTGGGAAAGCGTCTGCTACTTCAGAAAAACGAGGAATGATACCGCCGCCGTAACCGAATACAGATACAGTACCACCTTTCCAGTAACCCTTACGTGTTTCGTAAGAGTGCTCTAACTGACCCAGCAGAGAGCTAGTTACATCGTTAATGAATTGATTTTCGTGGTTATCACGAAGAGCTTTGATACCTGAAATAAATGAAGGCCAAGGACCTTCTTCAAGTACGTCTAGCATTGGTGTTTCATAGATCTTTTTAGCAGCCATGGCGAACTCCGTAGTTAGGGACGACTGGTGTTGTTATCCTGGGGAGGGTTTTACCCGCGCCCCTAATAGGTTTGTAAAATCTTCAAAGACGTGATTTCAGTGCTAACCGAGCTCACGCCTCTCTCAGTGCGGTGCATTCTATGGCCAGAGCGCCATTCAGAACATCCTACCCATGGGGGATGGGATCTCTATCCAGCTATCCCTAATGGGATATTGGTAAATTTGCGCCCTTAATAACGCTCTGGTTCAGGCAGCACCCTTAAAACTTAAGGGCACGTAATATAGCACAATCTGATTCGAAGTAACTAATTCACCGATAAATTAAATTGTGGCGAAAATGGCGGCTATTGCTGTATCAGGGTTTGCTAATTTTGGCTAAGCAGGTACACTCGGCGCCTTTCATATACATATAATAATGTGTGCCTTATCAATGCTGGAAGACCTGATGTCCGCAGAGCCGTTTAATCTGAATAATGATCTTGCATACCAGAGCTGGCGTCGGGCTAAGCTTGAGGGCTATCCGCTGAATACTGAAAAGCTTTTCTGCAATATCAGTGATGAAGCGTTATCTGTTAATGATATTGCCTGTTTGCAGAATCTTATCGGCTTATACAATATGGCTTTTTATCGTATGCCCGAGGGGCGGCTGCCTGAAAAAGCCTTTGTGCTGGCGCTAGGGCAGGGGCTTGGTTTGCAGCGTCTGGATGGCAACCTGTGTTCCGATGAGGATAATATCACTGCCCTGCAGGTAAAGGATATGGGTCGGGCCAATACCTATATCCCCTATACGGACAGGCCTCTGAGCTGGCATACGGATGGCTATTACAATACCCCGGATAAACAAATTCGCGCCATCTCCATGCACTGTGTTCGGGCGGCTGCCACTGGTGGTGAAAACCTGTTGATGGATCATGAGCTGGCCTATATTCAGCTCAGAGATGAAAATCCGGCCTATATTCAGGCGTTGATGCATCCACAGGCCATGACTATCCCCCCTAATATTGAAAATGGCAGGGAAATACGCCCGGCGCAAAGCGGCCCGGTATTTTCGCTGATGGCGGATAATGGCCGTCTGCATATGCGCTATTCGGCCCGCAGCCGGAATATCGAATGGCGGGACGATGAGCTCACCCGCGAGGCGGTGGCCTGTTTAAATACTTTGCTTTGTGAAAATAACCCTTATGTTATTGCTTATAGGTTGCAGCCCGGAGAAGGTATAATCTGCAACAATGTGCTGCATAACCGTAGTCGCTTCATTGATGCGGACAAGGGGGCGGGGCGTTTACTTTACCGGGCGCGTTATTATGATCGCGTTGCCAATACTTGAAGAATCTAAAAAGCTATGTTTTATCTGAGTGATATATTAAAAGTTGAGCATGATCTGGATAATTTTGAAGACCTGCTGGAAATCGTCAGGAATAAGGCCAGAGGCGGTGAGCTGCATATGGATGTGGATGTGCGCCCACCTTTTCAGGATACCCCGAAAGACTGGCAGGACAGGGTTGAGGTTGCCTTTACTTTTCCTGATCGACCCTAAGAGAGAGTAGTCATACATGTTGTGGGAAGAAGATAAAAAAAAGCAGCCTTTTGTGGTGCCTGATGAGGTTGCAGACCTGGTATTTAAAATCGACTGCAAGCAAATCGCCCTGGATCATGCCTATGATCTGTCGCAGGCTATTTTGCAGGAGCTGCCCTGGATGGCTGATGAGGAATTTGCCGGTATACACACCATTCACGGGGCGTCGACAGGTAATGGCTGGCAGCGGCCCGATGAAGACGATGGCGGTTTTATTTACCTGTCCCATCGTTCCAAAATGCATCTTCGCCTGCCGAAAAGTCGTCACCAAGATGCCCAGGCACTGGTTGGCAAAGTGCTGCAGGTGGGGGATAGCACAATCAAGGTGGGTAAATATCAGTTAAAGCCCTTCTCGCCTTTGGGTACACAGTTTTCCCGCTATGTAGTGCTTCATGAAAACGAAACCGAGCAGCAGTTTATCGAACGCATGGTAGAGGAAATGGCGAAACTGGATATCCGCCTGCATAAGGCATTGTGCGGTACGCGCAATGAATTTGAAACCGATCAGGGCAAGGTGCAGACGGTAAACTTTATGGTGGCCGACCTGAACCCGGATGAGGCAGTCAGGCTACAGAAGCATGGCATTGGCGAAGGTCGCAAAATGGGCTTCGGCCTGTTTATTCCCCACAAGGGCATAGATGCAGTAGGCGGCGGCGCCGAGCAGACCCATTTTGACGGTACATCTTAGTGGGTGTACAAACTATCGCTAATGGGATAGGTGATTTTCAGGGTGATATATGCGATATTGTGCCACCGAAATTTCAATCGTAAGTTATTAACAGTTAATTGAGGCGTTTATTATGGCACTTGATGCAGTTGAAAGAACAGACAAAGGTTACCTGGTCGATGCAAATGAATGGACAGAAGAAATTGCGGCCGAGTTATTTGCAGAAGAAGGCATAGAGCCTACTGAAGAGCATTGGGATGTGGTTCGATATGTTCGTGAAGAAACTCTGGGCGGTAACGAGCCTAATGAGCGCGGCATTATGAAAGCCATGGGTAAAAAATGGGGTCGTAAGCTGACATCTAAAGAAATGTATGAAATGTTCCCCGGCATGCCTTCCAAGCAGGGTCTGAAGATTGGCGGTTGCCCAATGTCCACACGTAAGGGTGGTTACTAAGCAATAATTGGCTGTTTTGCCTCTATTACTATTGGGGTAGAGGCAAAACAATTAAAATACGGCTATAATTGCGCAGCTTGCACATTTAGCCGCACAGATAATGAATTCATAAGGTGGATACCATGAGTGATAGAAATACACTGATCAAAGAGCTGATCGAAATGCAGAAGAAGTTTATCGAAGAAGAGCACAAGAACGGTTTTGATGCGAAAAACTACTTCACTCCAGAAGCGGGTCATGCTCTGGATGGTTACCGCGAGACTTTTATGTCTAAAGCAATGGAGCTGGTTGATGCAGCCCACGCTGACAAGGGTTCACATCGTTAAGATCTGTTAACCCAGGTATTGAAAAAGCCGGACATTGTTCCGGCTTTTTTATTGCTTTTATAAAAGAGCTTTAATCACAGGGGACACGGAGGTACACAGAGAAAATCCAGGGAAGGCTTCGTGTTCCCTGTGGTTAAAAAGACGTTAAATTATGCTTGTGGTCAAAACTTATATCTCGCTCCACATACGCACCAGATTAATATAGGCGTGATCGATTTTGACCACTTCCTCGTCATCCGGGTATTTGTTTTGCAGGGTTTCGCGGGTTTTATGTAAATTAAACAGTAATTCTCGCTGTGCCGGATCCCGTATCATGCTCTGTATCCATGACACTGCCACCAGACGAGTACCACGGGTGACTTTCGCAACATGGTGCAGGCTGCCGGAAGGGTAGGTCACTGCATCCCCTGCTTTTAGTTTGATTTTCTGCTCGCCCGTTTGTGTATGAATAACCGTTTCACCCCCATCATATTCATCCGGCTCATTTAAAAATAATGTCATGGAAACATCGGTGCGATAACGGGCATTCATGGGGCCCATAATCGGATCATCCACATGATTGCCGTATTCCATGCCTTCCGTGTAGCGGGCATAAAAAGGTGTCGCCACCCGGTGAGGTAAAACCGCCGATTGAAAAACCGGGTGCTGTAATAATCGATTCATAACAATGTGATTCAGCTGCTGATGGAGCTGATCATTAACCGGCAGCTCTTCATTTTTTTTAACCTTGCGGGCAGTTAAACCGGCGCTTAAACGGCCATCAGAAAATCTTGCTCCGTCCAGCAGTTTGCGAATAGAGGCAAGCTCATCTTTTGTTAAAACATTGTGAACAGTAACTAGCATAATTTCTCACATAACATGAAAGGAATATTGCCCGGCGGCTCTGTTATAATACACCCGCTATTAGCCGGAGACTATAAACGAATGCTTTTTGATATCACCATCGACCAGGAAAATTTTCAACTGGATATACCTGAAAAACTATTAGAAGAATTAAAACCGGTTTGTGAAGATATAGATAAAGAGTTTGACGGTGGCGTGCAAATGGGGCGCTACTGGGTAGACTCTCCCGGTGATTTTGAGCGTTGCCAGGTGGCCGCTGACAGGGTTGCCAGTGCTATGGCCAGAGAAGACAAGCGCATGTTGTATATTAATGCAGCCTATATTTTATACAAGGCACCTACATTGAATCATGTTACTGTTGATACAGAATATGAGATGCAGGATATTGATATTGTATTAAACGCCCCCGAATAAAACGCTGTTAGAACTTACAGGGTTTTATGCATTTTATAATGTTGAATGGAATCAAATAAAAGACAGGTTTTTTCCTGCTGCTGATAACCCAGGCGTAAATAAAATCCCAGCGCATTTTCGCGGGCGTTTAGTATGATGGCTTTATAGCCCTGTTGTCTGGCATGGCTCTCTGCATGTTGCATTATTTTGCGCCCAACACCCGTTCCCTGAAAAACATTGTCAACGGCCATATAGCGTAATTGCAGCTGCTCTTTATCGAATACCTGCAAGCGGGCAACACCAGCAATTCGGTTATTTTCTACGGCAATAATATGGTAGCTGGTATCTTCTTCGTTATCCTGTTCACTGCCTTCCGGTTGTTGCCAGGGCTGTCTTAAAATTTTCCAGCGCAGATGATAATAGTCCTTAAATTCTTTCTGTGTTTCCGGCGAACGTATTTCCATTATCAGGCAAAACTTAACCAGGTCGTGGCCACATATTTCACCCCTTTCATTAATTTTGAATTACGGTGTTCATGGGTCCAGAAGGGGGGGAAGAGTGCCAGTGCGCCCTGTTTGGGCTGTACCGCCACATCCTGAAACATAAATTCAGTTGCACCACCCGGGCCGGGTACGTCATTTAAATACCACAGGGCCACTAATTGCCGGTCGGCAAAATCATGACTGCCCCCATCAATATGCCAGTTGTAATA
>JALTRC010000209.1 GCA_026998145.1 Gammaproteobacteria bacterium | reverse complement strand
AAAAAGAAGAGTTCACATGCCTAACAAGGCGTTCAAGTTGACCCGCAAAGTTTCGCGCCTTTTGTGGTGCTTCGCATTATTCCACAAAAGTCACAAAACTTTCCGGTCAACTTAACTAGGCGTTATACCTCTGAGAAATATGACATAAATGAATGCAAATCAATCACGTAAATAATAGAAGAACATAACATGAGCAGTTATCACAACGATCAGCCTGTTACTGGCAGCGACACATATCCTGACAGGTTAAACCGTGAAAAATTTGCATCAAATCTTGCAAAGATTTTAACGATTGATCCAAGTTATGAATGCCTGACTGTTTCACTCGAAGGTGAATGGGGGTATGGAAAAACATCAGTTGTGAATTTGGTAAAAAAAGCCACGAATAAACTGGAAACTAAGCCTGTTATTGTAGAATACAATCCTTGGTTAGCTGGTAAGGCAGAAGCGCTGATTCAAGATTTCCTTGTCCAATTTTCTTCACAACTTAATATTCCTGACAGACCGAAAGAAGGTCTCAAAGCCGCTAAGGAATTGTTGGCATATTCAAAGCTTTTCAATGCTATGAAGTTTATTCCTGGTGTAGAGCCATGGGCATCAACAGTTCAAGGGGTGTTTAAAGTTGTAGGAAGTGCAACACAGAAAATTAGTAAGTTAAAAGAACTTGATTTGATAGGCCGAAAGAACAAAGTTAAGCAAATCTTAACTTCATTAAACCAGTCAATCATTATCATTATTGATGATATAGACAGACTTACGCCCGATGAGGCCTATCAAATAGTTCGGCTAGTTAAGGCAGTTGCCGATTTCCCAGGAACATCTTTCTTGCTTTGTTTTGATCCAGAATACTTGGCAGGTGCTTTGGAAAAACATGGAATAAAGAAATCAGAGCAATACATAGACAAAGTTGTACAGCTACGAGTTCCTTTGCCTTTAATTACTTACAGGGACATGCAGAAGCTCGCAGACATTGAGCTAGCTAATCTTTCTGATAAAACATTAACGGATCATTTTGAAAAAGACCAAGAAAGACTGAGCCTGCTCTATCATCAGTTCATAAAATATCTAATAAGAACTCCTAGAGAATTGAAACGTATTTTTAACAACTTAAGGTTTGTGCTTGCACAGACAGAAGGCATGGTCAGCTTTACCGACCTTTTCTGTCTTTCTGTTATTTCCATTAAAGCTAATCACATTTATCAATCCTTAAAAGATTCACCTGAAATGTATGTGGGAAGGTCTTTTGACGAAAGTTATTCTTTTGAAAAAGCTGAAGATGTGGTGAAAAAATATAAGGATAAGGTTGATAAAC
>JALTRC010000208.1 GCA_026998145.1 Gammaproteobacteria bacterium | reverse complement strand
ATCTTAATAACAGGTATACTGAAGTCGTCAGTAAAATCATTGAAAAAATATGTGAACCCTGTCAACCCATTGCCGGGTCATGCGAAATAAACAGCAAGCCCCGGTAGCAAACTGTAAAAGGCAATACATTGGATGAATTAAACGAGGCTGAACTGGAGCGTTTTTTACGCAATATCCAGACGCCCACCCTGCATTTTGCGGTGCTGCGCATAGGCAATGAAGCGGATGCCCTGGATGCCCTGCAGGATGCCATGATCGGCTTTGTTAAGGTGGCCGATCAATATGAATCGGCCGCCTGGCAGAATCTGTTTTACAAGATTCTGATCCGGCGCATACGGGATATGCAGCGCAAGCGGGGATGGCGGCAGAAGTTGATGCATATCATCTCGCCGTCGTCTCTGGAAACGGATAATGATGAGCATTCATCAAATCCTGCAGAAGGGGTGGACAGGGAAGATGCCGGCTCGGTACTGCACGGGGAGCAGCTGGGTGAAGCCTTTGAGCAATGCCTGGCAGACTTGCCGCCCCGTCAGCAGGAGGCTTATCTGTTACGCCAGTGGCAGGGCAGGAGTGTAAAAGAGGCGGCGGCTATAATGGCCTGCTCCGAGGGAAGTGTAAAAACCCACTTGTCCCGGGCCATGCAAACATTAAAACAGTCCCTGGGGGACTGGATGGATGAAGACGATAATGAAAGCACATAAACATCTGGATCAAAAAGCCGAAGCACTGGCGCAAAAGCACAGTCATCGTCTGCTGCAGATGCGACAGCGGGCCATGGAGCATCAGCGGCGCAGCCCCTGGTGGTTAAATCCACTGGCTATGATGGCGGTACCGGCAGCAGCTGTAGCCATACTGGTGGTCAGCCTGTGGACACCCGGCGTGATGCTGAATGAACAGCAGCCGGCGCAGCCGCTAGCCGTTAAAACACCTGCAGAGATTCCGGCCTGGGTAGCGGATACTCAGGTGCCGGTTGAAGTGCTGGAAAATATTCAATTTTATGAGTGGTTATCCCATGAACTTAAACGCAAAAAACACAGTTAGGCTGATAGGGCTTTTATGGATGCCTTTGCTGGCAATGGCAGCTGACTCTGTGCCAGCCACGCTGCCCAAAGGCTTTTTAGAAAAACTGCCGGTGTTAAGCCAGTTGAGTGATAAAGAATTCAATCAGCTACTGGCACTGGCCAAAACACAACAAACATCAACACCTAAAGCTGTAAAAGTTTCAGCACAGCAGGATTAGCATTATGAAAACCTTATTGACATCAATCACACTGCTTCTGGCGCTGGGCGCCACCAATGTACAGGCGGCCGA
>JALTRC010000207.1:3203-4679 GCA_026998145.1 Gammaproteobacteria bacterium | reverse complement strand
CTGATTTCAGGGAACCCGCAGGGCTGTGGATGCCAGGGCGGCGTTTTTTGCTTCCTTTTTTTCGCTGTAGAAAAAAAGGGAGTCGCCAGCAGGCGAAACTTACGATAAAAACTCGCCAAACTGCCTCAGCAAACATCAAAACCCAAAAACCTCAAGCAGAATAATAATCCACAAAAATCCCAACAAAAATCGCCATACCCAACCAGTTATTATTCAAAAAAGCCTGAATACATTTTTTCGGTTCACGATCCTTAATCAAATACTGCTGATAAACCCCCAGCCCGGCAGCCACCATCACCCCAAGATAATAATAAAGCCCCAACTGTGACTGCCGGCCAATCAAAATCAGATCCAGCAATAACAAAACCTGCAAAATACCAATAATTAAACGATCCCCATCGCCAAATAAAATCGCCGTTGACTTTACGCCAATTTTAATATCCTCATCCCGGTCCGCCATGGCATACATAGTGTCATAAGCCGTGGCCCATAAAACCGTGGCAATAAACAGCAACCAGGTGACAGGTGTGATTTCATTGGCCTGGGCGGTAAAGGCCATGGGTACGGCCCAGCCAAAAGCTGCACCTAAATGTACCTGGGGCATATAGTGATAACGCTTCATAAAGGGATAGCTGGCCGCCAGTGCCAGACCAACGAAGGACATATAAATAGTGAGTTTGTTTAAAAATAAAACCAGTATAAATGCCAGGGCGCTAATCACTGCAAAAACGATCAATGCTTCTTTGGGGCTAATCAGGCCGGCGGCCAGGGGGCGGTTTTGGGTGCGCGCCACATGGGGGTCGATATTGCGATCCGCATAATCATTAATGGCGCAACCGGCAGAGCGCATTAAAAATACACCGGCCACAAACACAAATAACACGGTGTTGTCCGGCCAGCCTTTGGCGGCAATCCACAGTGCCCAGAGTGTTGGCCAGAGTAGTAACAGAGTGCCGATGGGCCGGTCGAAGCGAATCAAATAGGCATAGTATTCGGCTTTTTGCAGAATATGCTGATAGCCGGGAGCAGGGCTGAGTTTTTTTAATAATTGAAACAGTAACATCAGTTTTTTCATGTGTTCTGAAAGAGGCTGGGCTGGTATATTACGCGACAATCTCAATTCACTTAAGGTTTTTTCATGTCCCAGCAATATGATTACGATTTGATTGCTATTGGTGCCGGTAGCGGCGGTTTGTCTGTGGCCGAGCGGGCGGCAGTTTACGGTAAAAAATGCGCGGTGGTGGAAAGCGGCAAAATTGGTGGCACCTGTGTGAATGTGGGCTGTGTGCCCAAGAAGGTGATGTGGTTTGGGGCTAATCTGGCCCATGCCATTGAAGATGCTAAAGACTATGGTTTTGATGTGGAGCAAAAAGGTTTTAGCTGGGCCACGCTGGTGGAAAAACGGGATGGCTATATTAATGGCATCAATACCTGGTATCACGGCTATTTAAAAGACTCCAATATTGATGAGCTGGT
>JALTRC010000207.1:0-3103 GCA_026998145.1 Gammaproteobacteria bacterium | reverse complement strand
CTAACGGAAGACGAAGCCCGCAAAACCCACGGGGATGCGGTGAAAGTCTATCAGGCCCGCTTTACCGCCATGTATAACGCCCTGACAAAACACGAAGTGAAAACCGCCATGAAACTGGTGTGTGTGGGGGCACAGGAAAAGGTGGTGGGCTGTCATATTATCGGCCCCGGATGTGATGAAATGTTGCAGGGCTTTGCGGTGGCGATTCGCATGGGTGCCCATAAAAAGGATCTGGATGATACTATTGCCATACATCCAACCAGTTCAGAAGAGCTGGTGACGATGCGTTAGATTTTTCGGCATCTCTGAACAGCTGGTAGTGCTGTATCAGAGGTGCTTCAGGCCTGACCCGGTTGCGCAGGATGCGCGGCCTTAAAACATGGAGGTGATTATGTCGTATCTACGCGCCATATATAAAGATTACAGTCATTGCTGTAATGCATTTATCGATGGAATTCGTTTGCTTGAGGAGCGAGCGGTTATTGAGGCCAGCCAGTGTTTTCAGCAGGCCTGTGCTCTCACTTCACCGTCTGACCCCGGTTTTTATAAATATCTTTCATATCATGGACTGGCGCTGGTTTTGCGAGGAGATGATAGTGGGCTGGAGCTGTGTCGTCGTGCTATTCAGTGCGCTCCGGCTGATGGGGATATGTATATGAATCTGGTGCGGGTGGAGTGTTTTTATCGGCATCGTAAGCAGGCAGTGATGGCCCTGCAACAGGGGCTTGATCGAGATGTCATTCACCAGGGCTTGCAGCTGATGCAGAAAAAACTGGGGATACGAAAAAAACAGCCGGTGGCTTTTTTATCCCGTCAGCACCCGCTTAATCAGCATATAGGGCGTTTAATACGGCGACGAAGCTTTCAGACCTGAGGCTTCTTTTTGCGCCGGGCTGCCTGGGTATTTTTGCTGTCATCGCTAAATATAAAACGCCCGGCCAGCACGCAGCCCTTCATGCCCGGGCTGCATGGTCGCTTTTCCACTTTCTGACAATGCCCCGATGCTTCATGGGGGCAGCCCCAGCCACTGCTCATATTTTGTCTCCTTTATAAACAGCGCCATTCTAATCCGGGTATCTGCCGGATTGTTTGATCTGCCTCAATAGCACTTATCGCCGAATGCCTTAATCTTGGCCGCCTGTTGGAGATTTGATAATGTTTACACCCTTTGATCCGGATCAGGATAAAGACTACCTGATCTGGCGTGATAAAAAATTACATAATTACCCTCGAAGTCTGGATGAATTAATTGTTGAGGTCTATGACCCCATGTCCCTGAGCCGGGCGGAATATGATGCTCTGCATGCCTGCTGCCGCAAGACCAATATGGTGATCTATGCCAGTGCAGCCAGAGGTGAAAACAAGGATCTGCCCCGCCGTGTTGGTGAGCAGTTTGGTCTGCTGAATTTAAATCATAACTGGCTGGCCGATGAAGATGCGATTACCTCTTTGACGGTTAATGATGAGGGGGATCATCCCGCCTATATTCCCTATACCAATCGCCCCATCAAGTGGCATACGGACGGTTATTACAACCGCCCGGGTGAGCAGATTCATGGTCTGCTGCTGCATTGTGTACGCCCGGCTCGCAAGGGTGGTGATAATCAGCTGATGGACCATGAGATTGCCTATATTCTGTTGCGGGATAAGAATCCGGATTATATCCGTGCGCTGATGCAGGATGACGCCATGACTATTCCGGCCAGACTGGATGAAAAAGGTGAGGTAGAAAGGGCAGCGGAAAGCGGCCCGGTTTTTTCCGTGGCGGCCGATGGTCATTTGCATATGCGTTACACGGCCCGTACCCGCAGTATTGAATGGAAAGACGATGAGCGGGTGAAAGCGGCAGTTGCCGAGCTGGAAAAAATACTGCAGGAGGATTCACCCTATAAATACCGGGGCACATTGCAACCGGGTATGGGGCTGATCAGTAATAATGTGCTCCATGACCGCAGCGGCTTTGAAGATGATGAGGCAAGGCCAAGATTATTGTACCGGGCCAGGTACTATGACCGGATTGCAGGAACCGATTTGTAGTATCAATCAAAGTCACCCAAAGCCCCCCTCTTTACAAAAGAGGGGCCGGGGGAGATTGATTGAATGCTATTCAGTCCCCCTTAATCCCCCTTTTTCAAAGGGGGAAACCAACGATTTTCTTCGCGTTCTTCGCGCCTTTGCGTCAAAGCTTTTTAAAGCCAGCCTCAAAACCATGTTAAGATCCCCGCCGAAGTCGGCCGGGCAATCGCGCGATATTGTTAAATATCGGGAGGAAAGTCCGGGCTCCGCAGGGCAGGGTGCCAGATAACGTCTGGGAGGCGTAAGCCTACGGCCAGTGCAGCAGAAAATATACCGCCTGCTTTGCAGGTAAGGGTGAAATGGTGCGGTAAGAGCGCACCGCGCAACAGGTAACTGTTTGCGGCAGGGTAAACCCCACCCGGAGCAAGATCAAATAGGGGAACATTGGCTTGGCCCGAGCTGTTCCCGGGTAGATCGCTTGAGGCATACGGTGACGTATTGTCCAGATGAATGATTGCCATGGCTTCGGCCATACAGAACCCGGCTTACAGGCCGACTTCCTCGAATTTCATAATGGCATGGCTGTTTATAAGGCGCCTTGACACAGAGGCACGGAGACACAGAGTAGAACATTGCTTTTCTCTGCGTCAAATTAAAGACATCCTTTGGATTGTGCTTTTTAACCCATTACCGGGTAATGTCGGGTTGAAATGCGTAATCCGGCCCCAGCTTTTCTCTGTGTCTCTGTGCCTCTGCGTCAAAAACAGGGCGGCAATCTGATCGCCGTCCTGAATGCCCCCACAAAACCTACCGTTTATCGCTGATTTTAATCCCATCACAAATTCAGAAAATCCCGAAAATCGCTTCAAACTTAAAGTGATTTATTAAGTATGTTTCTCAAGCAACTGAGTTATATCTTCTTATTGTTTTAGGTCTTTTGTTGTTTCCGCTTTCTTGTTCCTAAGTCCCTGTCATATAAGGATTTTTTATAAGTTTACAGCCCCGTTTCCCCTTGACAGGTAGGGGGCTGGATACCTATAGTTCAGCAAAGTGGGGAAAAGTGGGTGAATGTGGTTATTTGTGTGGT
>JALTRC010000206.1 GCA_026998145.1 Gammaproteobacteria bacterium | reverse complement strand
GCTTTATTGGCCTGCTTCATTTCATCGCTTAAGGCAATGGGCTCATCATCATAATGAACACTGCCCTTTAGAATAAAGCCTTCACAGGCACCACAGGCACCTGAGCGACAACCATAGGCCAGCTCAACAGACTGACGTAGCGCCGCATCCAGAACAGATTCTCCCGGCTCCACCTCAAATGTATGGCCACTGGGCTGAACGGTTACCTTAAATGTCATGCGACTCTCCTGAGCATATCAGTATCTATAACGGGCGCTTATTGTATAACCATCAATCAAAGGATGAAACATAGAAAAAATAAGGCTATCAGAGGATTTCTATAAAACCGGCGGTATTTGTTATACTGGCCGCCGTTTTTCACAGGACACCATAATGGCAAGACTCAAAATTTACAGCACCGGCCGCTGCCCGATTTGCGACAAAACCAAAAATCTGCTGAATAAATGGGGCATTCCCTATGAAGAAGCACGGGTGGATACGGATCACAGCGCCCTGCGGGAAATGGCCGAAAAAACCGAGGGGGCCCGCACCGTACCCCAGATCACCATTGATGGGAAATGGATAGGTGGTTTTAGCGAACTGACCATGATGCACATGGACGATGAGCTGGACGAGTTAATGGAAGATGCTGGATAAAAGCCGCTGGCCCCACTGGGTACGCTGGATTGCCCAGGATGAAGATGGTTGCTGGTGGGCTTATTCGGTGGAGCCTTTGCAGCATCATAAAGGCTGGTATGAAAATGAAGTGGGGCAAATAATTAAACTGGGCCAGGGGGAGGCCAACCCCCGGTGGCAAGACAGCCTGCAAAAGATTAAGCAAGCTCTTAATAAAAACGATGCTTAGCCATTCGGTATAACTTAACCTTGCCGGTTTTCCCCATCACCTTTACACCCCGAATAATCGGTGCATTGCCCAGACAGAATTCTTCCAGCGGCTTTTTATCCAGCAAAATGGCGCCGCCTCTGAAAACTGTCACCATGGTAGATATTTTTTTGCCGCATTTACCCAGATAATTTTTATTAAATATTTTGGGCTCCAGTATCACCTTGTAAATTCCATTACTCAGCTGGCAACTCAGCTCGACCTTGCCGGTCGGGCGAATGACTTTCTCCCGAATATCACCTTTTCCTATGCTGACCCAGTCCCAGGGATTGTAGGTACCCCGTTCGGGGGAGTACTGAAAGTTTTTACCCTCATCACCCCATTTCACTTCATTTTTTACTTTTATCAGATCATTAGATTTATCACAGGTAAAAGTGATAATCGGATAAGCCTCATCAGCCAGAGCAGGCAGACTAAAGACACATAGCAATAAAATTCGCCCAAAAAACTTCTTCATACTTTTCTCATTTACCCCAATCAATCATAAACACGGCTTTTCGACCACAGTCTTCCTGACTTGCAACCCCGGATTGCTCCTGCATAATACCGCGACCCTGTTTCGGTTACAAAAGATTATGTCCAAGCACCAGATGCCCCCTTTAATTCACTTCTGCCAACAACAGCTGGGCAGCTGTATGCAGAACGAGCGAATAAAATTTCTGGGGCGCATCCGGCAACTCAAACGCAATATACAAGCCGGTCAGAATATTGACCAGCCCTTACATCAGTTAGCGGCGCAAATTGAAAAATCCGTAGCAAAGGCAGCACAACGAAAAACCAGCTCCGCGTCATTTATTCACTATCCCGAATCCCTGCCAGTCAGCCAGAAACGGGACGATATTCTGCACTCCATTGGGCAACATCAGGTCACCATTGTCTGCGGGGAAACCGGCTCAGGTAAAACCACCCAGCTACCGAAAATCTGCCTGCAGGCCGGGCTGGGCAGCCGGGGCATGATCGCCCACACCCAACCCCGTCGTCTGGCGGCTCGCTCTGTGGCCAGCCGCATTGCCGAAGAAATGCAAACGGAGCTGGGGCAGCTGATTGGTTTCAAGGTACGCTTTACGGATAAAAGCCGCCCCCAGACACTGGTTAAACTGATGACCGATGGCATACTGCTGGCGGAGGTTCTCCATGATCCCTATCTCAATCAATACGACTGCATTATTATTGACGAGGCCCACGAGCGCAGCCTGAATATTGATTTTCTACTGGGCTATCTCAAACGCCTGCTGCCCAAACGGCCCGACCTTAAAATCATTATCACCTCCGCCACCATCGACCCGGAGCGTTTTTCCCACCACTTTAATAATGCCCCCATTGTCAGTGTTTCCGGCCGCTCCTATCCGGTAGAAGTTCGCTATCGCCCCATGGAAGATGAGTCGGGCAAACAGATACAGGAGCTGCCCCAGGCCATTGCCGATGCGGTGGATGAACTGAGCCGGGAAGGGGACGGGGATATTCTGGTGTTTCTCAGCGGCGAGCGGGATATCCGGGATGCGGCGCAGTTTTTAGGCAAGTGCAATTTACGCAACACGGAGATTCTGCCTCTACTGGCGCGACTTTCCGCCAGCGAGCAAAATAAAATATTTCACAGCTCATCAAAACGGCGCATTGTGCTGGCCACCAATGTGGCGGAAACCTCCCTGACCGTGCCCGGCATTCGTTATGTAATCGACACGGGGCTGGCGCGGATTTCCCGTTATTCCTGGCGCAGCAAAATCCAGCGATTGCCCATAGAAAAAATCTCCCAGGCATCAGCCAATCAGCGCAAGGGTCGTTGTGGCCGGGTGGCCGATGGTATTTGTATTCGCCTGTACAGCGAAGACGATTTTCAACAGCGGCCGGAATTTACCGAGCCGGAAATCCAGCGCACCAATCTGGCTTCAGTTATTTTGCAGATGGAGCAGATGAAGCTGGGCCATGTGGATGATTTTCCCTTTGTGGAGCCGCCCGACAGTCGATTGATCAGCGATGGCTACAAACTGTTATTCGAGCTGGCCGCCATTGATGAAAAACACCGGCTCACCCCCATCGGCAAAAAACTGTCCCAGATTCCCGTGGACCCGAGGCTGGCCCGTATGCTGCTGGAAGCAGAAAAGGAATCATCGCTGGCAGAAGTGCTGATTATTGTCTCGGCGCTGGCCACCCAGGATCCCCGGGAGCGGCCCATGGACAAACAACAGGCCGCCGATACAGCCCAGCAAAAATTCAAGGACGAACGCTCCGATTTTTTAAGCCTGCTGAATATCTGGCAGCGTTTTGAAAGCCAGCAGAAAAAACTCAGCAATAATAAATTGCGCCAGTGGTGCAAACAGCATTTTATTTCCTGGATGCGTATGCGCGAATGGCGCGACACCCATAAACAGATCAGCGAAACCCTCGGCAAATTAAAACTGCGTATCAATCAAAACGAGGCTGACTACAGCAGCATTCATTCTGCCTTGCTTGCAGGGCTACTCAGTCATATTGGTTTTAAACATGAGAACAGGGAATACCTGGGCGCCCGTAATCGCAAGTATCAGATTTTTCCCGGCTCCGCCCTGTTTAATAAAAGTCCCAAATGGATAATCTCTGCCGAGATTGTGGAAACCACAAAAGTCTATGCACGAACCAATGCCAAAATTGAACTCCACTGGATCGAACAAAAAGCCGCCCATCTGTTAAAGCGCAGTTATCAAACACCCCACTGGGAAAAAAAGCAGGCGCAGGTTGCCGCCTTTGAACAAAGCACATTGTTTGGCCTGGTCATCAACCCTAAACGCAAAATCAATTACGGGCCGATCAATCCACAGGAAAGCAGGGAGATTTTTATTCGCAGCGCACTGGTGCAGGGTGAGTTTGATTGCAGGGAAAAATTTTTTATTCATAACCGCCAGCTGATTGAGCAGGTGATTTCACTGGAAGCCAAATCCCGGCGTCAGGATATTCTGGTGGACGACGAACAACTGTTTGCCTTTTATGATGAAAAAATTCCCGAACATATTTACAGCGGCCCGGCTTTTTTCAAATGGCTGAAAACACTTTCTGACAAACAGAAAAATACCCTGTATTTTCAGGCGGATGATGTGATGCGTCATGATGCTTCTCATATCAGCGATAATGATTTTCCCGATCACTTAAATATAAACGGAGTGGACTTTCCCCTGGAATATCATTTTGATCCCAGCCAGAAGCGGGACGGTATTACCTTAGTTTCACCACTGGCCACAGTGGATGCCATTGATGCGGAACAATGTGAATGGCTGGTACCCGGCCTGCTCCATGAAAAAATGACCGCCCTGATTCGCTCCCTGCCAAAAGCCCTGCGCAAAAACTTTGTACCCGCACCGGAATTTGCCCGGGTATGCCTGGAAAACTGCAAACCGGGTGAAGGCTCTTTGACCGGCAGCATGGCCCGGGGTTTATTTAAAGTCACCGGCACCGAGATTCCATTTGATGCCTGGCAACCAGAGCAACTGGATGATCATTTAATAATGAACTTCCGTATTATGGATGAGCGCAATAAGACCCTTGCCGAAGGCAAAAATCTCAATCAGCTTTTGCAATCCATTAAGGGCAAAAAACCATCGACCCAAAAAACCGCAGCACAGAAAGAACCCGCCAATAGCATTGAACAGAATGAAGTGGATGCCAGCATACTGGATAACATTCCCGCCACTTTTGAGCAATCCATACAGGGTATAAAAATCATGGCTTATCCGGCGCTTAGCCGGGAAGGCAAAAAAGTGGCCCTGCGCGTTTTTCAATCGGAACAGCAGGCGCAACAACATCACCGGCAGGGGCTGCATCAGTTATATATCAACCAGCTCAGCGAGCAGCTTAAACACCTGCGCCGTAATCTGCCCAATATACAAAATCTGTGTTTGCATTATCAGAGCATCGACAGCTGCGATCATTTAAAACAGAATATTATTGATCTTGTTATTGAACAGACCTTTAACCACAGTCCGGTCAATAATCAGAAAGCATTTGAACAGCGTTTAGTGGAAGGCAGGGAAAGCCTTTATGAAGATGCTAAAAACTGGTGCCAGTTATTACAGCAGATATTCAGCCAGTTCCACAGCCTGAAAAAGCAGCTTAAAAATCCACCTCTAAGCTGGCTGGATGCCTTAAGCGATATTCAGCAACATCTGGACAGTTTGATTGATAAGAATTTTATTTTGCAAACGCCAGTGGAATGGCTGCGGGAATACCCCCGCTATTTAAAAGCCATCCAGGCCCGGCTGGATAAACTACAGGACAAACCGGAACAGGATCGCAAGTTCCGTCTTGAGCTGAATCTTTTATACGAGGAATACCACAAGCGCCAGCAACAGCTTGAGCAGAAAGGCATACACTCGCCCGATCTGGAGCACTATCGCTGGATGCTGGAAGAATACCGGGTGTCCTTATTCGCCCAGTCCCTGGGCACCCGACAGCCGGTATCGCCCAAGCGGCTGAAAAAATTGTGGAGTGAGATTAGAGAATCTTGAAGTTTTAAAAGCGGTTTACCACAGAGGACACAGAGAAAAGCGTTTTGAATTGTTACTGCGCCTGCGGCGCAGCACAAGTAATACCTCTGTGCTCTCCGTGTCCTCTGTGGTGAAAATTCTTTTAAAACATCCAACAAACCAGTTTCTTCACAAAGCCGATAAAGTTCACTTGTTTTTTTCAATAAAACACATTATCTTGTGGCCACTTAAACACTAAACCCCATATTTAGTGGTCAGTAGATTCAGGGGAAAGCGGTGAAAATCCGCTACTGTCGCGCAACGGTGAAGGCTCAGGCCCAAGTCCGAATACCTGTTCTACTGCAAACGTCCACCAGCCCCGCGTCAGGGCAATGGATGCGTCAGCCTGTGTTGTGGCTGGCTCAAGCCATTGTCTGTGCGCCCAAGGAACTGAAAAATGCAACAGACAACAACTGCCGATATTCTCAATCAACCACCCTTAACCGAATTTACCGAAAGCCAGCAGGCCGATGCCAGCCCTTATCAGGTAATCCGCCGCAATGGCAAGCTCACGCCTTTTGATCGCAGCAAAATTGTTGTGGCCATGACCAAGGCCTTCCTTGCGGTTGAAGGGGGCACGGCCGCTGCTTCTTCCCGTATCCACGAGACCGTAGAAAAACTCACGGATCAGCTGGTTGACGCATTATTCCGCCGTCAGCCGGATAACAATATTGTTCATATCGAAGACATTCAGGATCAGGTGGAACTGTGGCTGATGCGCGCCGG
The DNA here is from genome assembly GCA_026998145.1 of Gammaproteobacteria bacterium. Classification (GTDB taxonomy): domain Bacteria; phylum Pseudomonadota; class Gammaproteobacteria; order SZUA-229; family SZUA-229; genus JALTRC01. The sequence goes on along the minus strand of JALTRC010000206.1, from coordinate 5,900 downwards.
CGAGCACAAGGTGGCTCGTGCCTATGTGCTCTACCGGGAAGAGCGCGCCCGTGAGCGGGAAGAAAAGCAGGCGGTTGAGGAAGAAACCGCCAGCAGCACCATTATGGTGGAACAGTCGGACGGCAGCCGCAAGCCACTGGATGAAAAGCGTCTGGTCAGTTGTATTGATGAAGCCATTAGCGGCCTTGAGCATGTGGAAGCCGAGGGCATTTTAAAAGAGGTCATGCGCAGTGTGTTTGATGGCATCAAGGAAGAGGATCTGCGTGATGCGCTGGTAATGAGTGCCCGCACCCTGATCGACAGGGAGCCTAATTACAGCTATGTATCTGCCCGTCTGCTGCTGGACAATATGCGCCATGAAGCCCTGAGTTTTGTGAATGGCCATCACAGCCAGGCATCCCAGAGCGAAATGAGTGAAATATATAAGGATTATTTCAAAGCCTATATCCACAAAGCCGCCGAGCTGGAATTGCTGGATACGGAACTGACCCGCTTCGATTTGCAAAAACTGGCCGATGCCATCGATTTCCAGCGGGATCAGAATTTTACCTATCTGGGTTTGCAGACTTTATATGACCGTTACTTTATCCAGTGGGACGGCACCCGCTTTGAACTGCCCCAGGCCTTTTTTATGCGCGTGGCCATGGGACTGGCGATCAATGAAATCGACCGGGAAGCGCGTGCCATCGAATTTTACAAGCTGCTGTCCTCATTCGATTTTATGAGCTCCACGCCCACCCTGTTTAATTCCGGCACCCTGCGACCGCAGCTGTCCTCCTGTTATCTCACCACTGTGCCGGATAATCTGGAAGGCATTTACAATTCCCTGAGAGACAATGCCATGCTGTCAAAATTTGCCGGCGGTCTGGGCAATGACTGGACCCGGGTGCGGGGCATGGGCTCCCATATCAAGGGCACCAATGGCAAGTCACAGGGCGTGGTGCCCTTTTTGAAAGTGGCCAATGATACTGCGGTTGCGGTAAATCAGGGGGGCAAGCGCAAGGGCGCCATGTGCGCCTATCTGGAAACCTGGCATATTGATGTGGAGGATTTTCTGGAGCTGCGCAAAAACACCGGCGATGAGCGCCGCCGCACCCATGATATGAATTCCGCCAACTGGATTCCTGATCTGTTTATGAAGCGGGTGGTGGAAGAAAAGGACTGGACATTATTCTCGCCGGAAGAGGTGCCCGAACTGCACGATCTGAGCGGTCAGGCTTTTGAAAAAGCCTATGAAGCCTATGAAGCCAAAGCCGAGCGGGGGGAGATTAAAATCTTCCGCAAAATTAAGGCGCAGGATCTGTGGCGCAAAATGATCGGCATGTTATTTGAAACCGGCCACCCCTGGATGACATTTAAAGACCCCTGCAATATCCGCTATACCAATCAGCATATGGGCGCGGTGCATAGCTCCAATCTGTGTACAGAAATCACCCTGCACACCAATGATCAGGAAATTGCCGTGTGTAATCTCGGCTCCATCAATCTGGCCCAGCATGTGGATGAAAAGGGTATCAACCGGGAAAAACTTCAGCGCACCATTAAAACCGCCATGCGTATGCTGGACAATGTAATTGATTATAATTTTTACTCCGTGCCCCAGGCGCGTCATTCCAATCTGCGCCATCGCCCGGTGGGTCTGGGCATTATGGGTTTTCAGGATGCACTGTATAAACAGCACATTGCCTATGCCTCGGAACAGGCAGTGGAGTTTGCCGACCGCTCCATGGAAGTGGTGAGCTATTACGCCATTGAAGCCTCAACCCAGCTGGCAGAAGAACGGGGCCGCTATTCCAGCTTTGATGGCTCTTTATGGAGCCAGGGTATTTTGCCCATTGATTCCATGAAGGTCATGGGCGAAGAACGGGGCAATTATTATCAGGTGGATGATTCCCAAACCATGGACTGGGACAGCCTGCGCAAGCAGGTAAAAACCATCGGCATGCGTAACAGCAATTGCCTGGCCATTGCGCCCACTGCCACCATTTCCAATATCTGCGGCGTGTCCCAGTCCATCGAACCCACTTATCAGAACATGTATGTAAAATCCAATTTGTCCGGTGAATTTACGGTGCTCAATCCCCATCTGGTGCATGAACTGAAACAGCGTAATTTATGGGATGATGTTATGGTCAATGACCTGAAATATTACGATGGTTCCGTGCAGCCCATTAACCGCATACCGGATGACATCAAAGCCCAGTATGCCACCGCATTTGAAATCGATGCCCGCTGGCTGGTGGAAGCTGGATCACGGCGGCAGAAGTGGATTGATCAGGCACAAAGTTTAAATTTATATATGGCGGAAGCTTCCGGCAAAAAACTGGATCAGTTATATAAACTGGCCTGGGTAAGAGGCTTAAAAACCACCTATTACTTACGTTCACTGGGCGCCACCCATATGGAAAAATCCGCGAATCAAACGGCTCAGACGGAAGTGGAGGCAGCCCCTAAAGCCTGCTCAATACTGGACCCGGACTGTGAAGCCTGCCAGTAAGTTTTTGTAGGGTGGATCAAGCAAAGCGGATCCACCATTTACAATCGCCCTGGTGGATCCACTGCGTTTGATCCACCCTACGCAACAGCTTAAAAGCTTAACTTACTGACATTACCTTAGTCCCTCTTTGTTAAAAGAGGAGCTTAAAAATAAACTCGGAGAAACGCATGTTAAATTGGGATGATCCAATCGCTGCATTTAAAAATCCAGACAAGGCCATTGAAACACCAGCGGCCAGAGTCACAGAAACCACAGACAATATTGAACAGCATCATGGGGAGCAGATTGATGTAAAACCTGCTGCGCCGCTTTTCAATAATGAATCCATCAAGCCGGTAAGAGCCGAAGACAAGCGAGTCATTAATGGCCAGACCGATGTAAACCAACTGGCACCTTTTAAATATCCCTGGGCCTGGGAGTTTTTTTTAAACGCCAATAAAAATCACTGGACACCTTTAGACATTAATATGTCCAAAGATGTACAGGATTATCATTATGGCCTCACACTGGAAGAAAAGCATGTATATGAAAATGTACTGGCCTATTTAACCACCTCCGATATTCTGGCCATGCGCAATATTGGCCTGGCGGTAATGGAAAAAATGACAGCGCCGGAATTGCAAATTTATCAGGCCCGTCAGGTTTATGAAGAAGCCTTGCATACCTGGACATATCAGCACTGTATTGAATCCATTGGTATTGAACAGGGTGAAATATATAATCGTTATCGTGTTGTGCCGGAAATCAACCAGAAAATTCAAATGGCCAATCAACGTCTGGACGCAGCCCTGCGTGCGGATATTGATTTAAAGAACCGGGACGATCTGGAAGAATTTGTTATGTCCTATATGTTCTTTGCCGGTGTGTTTGAAGGTTGCTGGTTTTATAATGGTTTCAGCCCCATCTTTGCCTTACAAAGACGGGGGCTGATGACCGGCACCGCAGAACAATTACAATATATTATGCGCGATGAAGTGCTGCACTGCGCCTTTGGTATCCGCGTGGTAAAACAGATTATTCAGGAAGAAAATATCACCCTTGACCCCAGGGCGGTAAGAGCCATGTGGGATGAATCGGAAGCGGCAGAATCCACCTATGCCAATTATATTTTACGGGATCCTATTTTAGGTTATACGGCAGAAGATCATATTGGTCAGTTCCGCTATATTGCCAATCGCCGCGCGAAATCATTAAAGCTGGACGAACCATTTCCCGGCGCAGAAAACACACTCACCTGGCTGGATGAACAGGCCAATATGCGTAAAGAGAAAAACTTTTTTGAAACCCGGGTGACGGAGTATCAGACGGGTGGGACTTTAAACTGGGATTGATTTTTTTGACACAGAGGCGCAGAGACACGGAGGTTTTGTTTTTGACGCGAAGGCGCGGAGGGCGCGAAGTGTTTTGGGGTAATTGCCAATAAGGGTCGTTATTGATGAGTCCACAGCCTTCCATGCGAGGTTTCACAGATGTCTAAAGCCGAAATAAAAAACTGCCCCCGCTGTGGCGAGGAATTCGAATGTAATAGCAGCACTATGTTATTGTGTCAGTGTAATCAGATTGAACTGCCCGAAGACGTTATGGAACAGCTGGCTGAGGATTATGAGGATTGTTTGTGTTTGGGGTGTTTGCGGAGCATAATAAATGCCTATGAAAAATCTTTATAAATCACTTTTGCGATATGAACACAGGCATCGACATTACATACGATTTCAGACAAGACACACCTGAGGGTAAAGACCCAGACAGCTTCAGTAAGACTCTACGTCAGTATCACAAACGATTATGGAGTAAGCCATTACCTTCAGGAGAACTATTTCTACTTAGTGATGAAAGCCCTGGTCACTACCTTCATCATAAATCAGATCTTGGTGAATTTTCACTTTCTAGCGATGCAGTAATACCGACATTTAAGTGGAATAGCCAGATTCAAACAATGATTTCAGAAAACGAATTAGAAGCTTTCGACGCTCAAACCTATACAATCGGCGGAATGATGATTTTTCCTAGAAATCAAATCGATGGGAAGTGGACTATCAATCAAGCTCGCGGTTGTACAAGAAGTGTAGGCGATCGCTTTGATTTAACTCTTGAGTGTATTCGTCGTCATTACAATAACGACTCAAGCCCTCTTACTGATGTTCTTGCTCGCTACACAGAATTTTTTGAACTATTTGTCGATTTCCGTGGATATGTAGAATATTTCTATTTAGATGATCTCGTGTATTCTGATTTTAATAAAATAAAAATATCTAAGCCATATAATGACTTTAACGGCTCACCTATTCCAAGCACTGTCACTGAATACAGAGCATACGAAAGTGAGGCGCTTAAATTCGTTAATGAACGTAATCAGAGGATTCTAAATTCCATATAAGTGAGTAGGTCGGGTTAGGCTCCAGCCGTAACCCGACAAAATCCGTCGGGTTAAAACAGCATAACCCGACCTACGTATCTCCAAAGGTAAATTTTAAAGCACAAAACAGGGCCACACATGAGTAAAACATTCCAAATCATTTTTTTTATTACTCTTATCATAACAGGCAAATTTTCAATCGCAGCTGAAGATTCAAGACAACTAGTCAAGCTACCAGAAATAATGCAAAACCATATGCTTTCAAATATGCGAGATCATCTGGAATCAATTAATCTGATTTTATTAAAAATGACAAATGACCAGCTGGACCAGGCAGCAGATATTGCAGAGTCGCGCCTGGGTATGAGTTCTTTAAAATTACATGGGGCAAGTCATATGGCCGGGTTTATGCCGGAAGCTATGCGCCATGCAGGCACCCGTATGCATAAAGCCGCAAGCCGGTTTGCCATTAAAGCGCAGGAAGGTGAAACTTTACCGGCCTATAAAGCGCTCACTGAAATAACATCTGCCTGTGTTGCATGCCATGCCGCTTACCGCATTCGCTGAATCAGTAAGTCGGGTTAAAAAGGCATAACCCGACCTACTCAGCTTTAACTCCAACACCCAAAAAACTTCGCGCCCTCCGCGTCTTCGCGTCAAAAAAATAAACCATCCACTAACAAAAAAATCTCTGTGCCTCCGTGCCTCTGCGTCAAAAAATCACTCCCCCAATAAAGCTTCCCGCATATCAAACTCCGCCACCGGCTGCACAAAAATTTTATATAAAGGAAATAACTCACCCAGCCTCAGTGCATATTCATATTCTTCCTTATGCACCATCACAATCACTTTAGCCTCCGGCGCATAGCGTTGCAGGCTGGATAAAAACACATCCAGATTACCCAGGTTGGCGCCGGCATAATTATTTCCCCAGCCATAAAAAAATTCCGCTACCACGAAATCCGGTTTATGTTTTTTTAAACTGCTCATGGCCTTGCGGTGAGATTCAAAGGCCATTTCCTCAAAGCCCAGTTCATCGTACAGGGG
>JALTRC010000205.1 GCA_026998145.1 Gammaproteobacteria bacterium | reverse complement strand
CAGGCTTCAACCACCTGATGCCCGGCTCCTTTTAAGGTAAACGACACCATCTGCCGCATGGAAGATGAGTCATCGACTGCCAAAATATTTGCCATATTAATATCCCCTTGAAATCTCTGGCTTTAGCTGTTTTGTTGTAAACAGGGTATAGACTATATTTTTAACTCTTACAAATTTTTCATTTAAAATAAGGACTTTTTTAAGTCTTTGAATAAACAGGCTGAATTCCATATGCAGGATAAGTGGCCAAAAGAACGTGACAACACCCTGACAGCAATATTTTTTTCATTTTCTGTATGAATAATTACCCTATATTGCAGCAATCTGATAATGCTGTTCTATAATCGCTCATAAGCTTTATTTTGGTATGAATAGCCGTCGGGCAGACTAAAAAAACAAATATTTACCACGCGCATGGAATAACGCACTTTATGGAAGCTTCCAGCTTGAAAAACATGTTTAGTTTAACCAAGATTATTGTCTTCGCAGCTCTTTGCGTAGCCTATTACCTGTATCCATCCACGATACTGGTTTATGCATCACTCACCCTGCTATTTATTCTTTCCCTTATTCCTCCCATGCGGGATGTAACATCAAGCAGCCCCACGGAACGACTTATCACAGATGAGGAGCTGGAGTTCAAACAACAGCTGGCCAATATCAATACCATAATGAAACAGGAAATTATTGATATAAAAGATGAACTTGAGCAGATTCGCAGTCTGCTTGATTGTGCAATCAAAGGTTTAGTAAGCAGTTTCAATGGCCTGGAACATGAATCCGGGCAACAGCGAAATATGGTTTTTGAACTGGTAAATGACATTTCAAATGATTCAGCAGGCAGCAATAGCATAAAGGATATTGCCCATAATGCCGCCCAGAAACTTCATGGATTCATTGAATATATTGCTAATATCAGTCAACAAAGCATGGATCTGGTCACCACCCTGAATGTGGTTAAAGAAGATTACGCTAATGTCATTAAATTACTGGATGAAATGGATTCTATTAGCTCCCAAACCAATCTACTTGCTTTAAACGCCGCCATTGAAGCCGCTCGTGCTGGTGACCAGGGCCGTGGTTTTGCCGTAGTTGCTGATGAAGTCCGCTCTTTATCTCAGCGCAGTCAGAGCTTTAGTGACCAAATTCGTAATCAGTTCAGCCGCACCTCAACCACCATTGAGAAAGCCAGCGATCTGGTTGGCTCTATGGCATCCAAAGATATGAATATGACCATGTCATCAAAAAACAACCTTGATGACATGATGCGCGAAATAGAAACCCGGAATGATGCCACTACCGCTAAACTTTCTGAAATTTCAGAAGTTTCTGATCTGCTTAATAGACATGTTGGTAAGGCCGTGCAATCACTACAATTTGAAGACATGATCAACCAGCTCAGCTGCCATATTGAAAAACGCGTACAGCTTATAGATTCATTATTCAGTAATTACACTGAAATCAGCGAAATTATTGCATCCAGCTGTAGCTCATCGCTACCATTTGAAGAACTCAATAGCCGGCTAAAACAGAATCTGGAAAGTGCGCGCAGCCATAACACTCAACAAAAACCGGTGCAGCAAACAGCCATGAATGATGGTGGAGATATTGAATTATTTTAACCTGGGAAGCACATTGTAATGACGGATAAAATACTGGTTGTAGATGATGACACGGCTATTCTAGCCGTGATAGCCGATGCCCTGAATAACAAATATGAAATCTATACAGCTGAATCAGTTTTTGAAGCAGAAGAGATTATAAAAGATCAGGAAATCGGTTTGCTTATTGCAGATCTGGTCATGCCTGAAAAAAATGGCATCGACATGATTATGGAATTCAGAAAAATGTATCCCGATATGCAGATTATGGCCATATCGGGAGGTGGCGGTTTATCCGGTCGCTTTGACTACCTGCCTATTGCCAAACTCATCGGTGCCAAGATAACTTTAAAAAAACCATTCACTCTTACAGAGCTGCGCAATAGTGTAGACAGCCTGTTGCAGAAAAGCGCTAAAAAATAAGCTTAATGCAAGCCGATGGAACAACTCAAGCTCGACACCATTCTTAATAATAGTACCCTGCTTATAACAGATAATCAGGGTATTATTAATTTTGCCAGCCATGATTTCTGCCGGCTTTCCGGTTATAGCCGGGATGAATTACTCGGCCAGAAAGTTTCCATCTTAAATTCAGGTGGCCAGAACAGGGAGCTGTATGACTTCATGTGGAAAACCATCCGTGAAGGCCATACCTGGAAAGGCGAAATCAGAAACCGCAACAAGCAGGGAGACTTTTTCTGGGTGGATTTAAGTATATTTCCTATCCCGGAAAAAAACGGCGAAGGACGACAATACATAGCCATATACAATGACATTAGCCAGCAAAAGCAGTTAATTGAAACCTTAAAACAACGCTCCCAGCGGCAGGGCATTATCAGCATACTGGGGCAACTGGCCAATAATATTAATCAGAGCCAGTTATTTATTGAACAGGCTATTGCAACTATTACCGGCGCGCTCAACATGGACATGGGCGCAATAATAAAAACGGACCCGACAAACGCCTATATTTCTGCCAGTACCGCACCCGAGCTGTTAAATACAGGCGACAGCATAGACATTAAGCAAACCGACTCTCTATGGGGCTATACATACCATATAAAAAATGAAGTTTCCTTTAATAATATTGCAAAGGAAACAGATTTTAAGCTGGCGGATATTTTATCCCCATTCCATTATCAGTCCGGCATCTGCATGACTATCGGCGACCCGCAAAACCCCTATGGTTTATTAAGCCTGTTTAAGCAGACCCAGCTGTCTATTACCTATGATGACATTTTTTTTGTGCGAACCATCTGTAATTTAATTTACGATGTTATTACACGTATCGAAATAAAACAGGCACTGGAAAAAGAAAAAGAGCTGACCAGCAAATATTTAAATATTGCGGAAGTCATGATTCTGGTACTGGATAACAAGTGCAATATTACTCTGGCTAACCAGAAAACCTGTGATGTCCTCGGCATTAGTCAGGATAAACTTATCGGGCAAAACTGGATTGATAACTTTATTTCCGGATCTCGACAGGATCAGGAGAAAGTTTTTTACCAGCAACTTTTTTTACACAAAGATACTGAAAAAAAACTAAGCTCTGAAAGCATTATCTATGACTTCAACAAACACCGGCGGCATATAAAATGGAATCACACGCTACTTTCTGAGAATGGGCAGATTAGTGGCATCATCAGTGCCGGTGAAGACATTACAGAATTACTCAATGCGGAGAAAAAACAGAAACAATTACAAACCGAGCTATACCAGGCACAAAAAATGGAAGCCATCGGCATGATTACCGGCGGCATCACCCATGATTTTAATAATATACTGGCCAGTATTCTGGGCTTTAGCAATCTGGCAATAGAAAAATATGCACAGGATGAAGACAGCAAGCTCAGCCTTTATCTAAAAGAAATAGACAAGGCTGGCCGCAAGGCCCGCGATATTATTACCCAGATGCAAAATTTCAACCGTCATGATGACAGCAATATAAAAGCTGAAAATATAACATCCCTGGTTGACGCTATTATAAAAATGCTGCGCTCAGCCATCCCCTCTTCTATTGAGTTTAAAAAGCATATAGAAGATAAGCTTCCGCCGGCCATTATCCGCCCCGACAGTTTTAATCAGGTGATTATGCATTTATTAATAAATGCCCGTAATGCCACTCACAACAAAGGCTGCATTGATCTGCACATTTCAGAACAGAAAGATTTTTCGGCTCAATGCAGCTCATGCCATAAAAATTTCGAAGGGCACTTTATAGAGCTGACCATCAGTGACGATGGGGATGGCCTGACACAGCAGCAGATTGAAGATATTTTCAACAATCAGAATTCAGGCTCCGGGCTTAGTATTGTGCAGCGCATAGTCCATGAATCCGATGCCCATATTCTGCTCGAGTCCACACCGGGGAAAGGCACCCAGGTTCGATTATTTTTCAAAGTCTCTGAGCATCACAATCAGGCCAGTATTCCCAAACTAAGCCATCACGGCTTAAATCCAAACACTCACTTTATGATTGTTGATGATGAAAATTCCGTAGCCACTTTTCTGGGTGAATTTATTAATTCACAGGGCTGTAAGAGCAGTGTTTTTACCGATGCCACTCTGGCACTTAAAACATTTGAGGAATCACCGCAACAATACGACATTCTGATTACCGATCAGACCATGCCGGGATTATGTGGTGATGAGCTTGTTAAGGAAATCCGCCAGATCAGAGCTGAACTGCCGGTAATATTATGCACAGGCAATAGCGACCACATTGATAAAAGCACCGCTGAAAGTTTAAACATTCAGGTATTTTTACATAAGCCCTTTGAAAAAGAGGATCTACTTAACAGCATTTATCAACTGTCTGAAAGCCTGTAGCTCAAGAGCACAAACAGGCACCACTTCCCTAAGCAAAAATACTCACCCCGTCAGGCACATCTATCTGCCTGATATTTTGTGTCATACCTGTCGTTATTTCCTGTTCTTCCGTGTTGCTCAAAGATTCCGTTATTGTCTGCGATCCCGTGTCTGAATGATCTGATTCAGCCTGCTGCCCGAACGAATGCTGTGACACGTCCACATTCACCAGATTAAGCCCCTGCTGTTCCAGCATTTCCCGCAGCCGAGGC
>JALTRC010000204.1 GCA_026998145.1 Gammaproteobacteria bacterium | reverse complement strand
AGGTTGTTGAGGGGTATAAATGAAGCTGTCTTCAATTGGTACTAAATCATCCAGTCTGTTAGGCTTCAGTATCTGTTAATTTGCAACTTTAAGTAATGAAAAATATTTTCAGTCGGCTCCCCTCCGCTACACATCATCGTTTGATTATTCTTATAATTTTTATCCTTTTATTTTTTCTATTTCAGTTTGTTACAGGTGATACTGAACATGCCGGGGCCGAGTATGTGATGAATTCACCGGTTATGGATAAACCGGTCAGTTTTTCCAGTCAGGTTAAGCCGATACTGGATAAACGCTGTGTGGTTTGTCATAGCTGCTATGATGCCCCCTGTCAGTTAAAACTGTCTTCAGCCGAGGGGCTGTTGCGAGGTGCCAGTAAAGAACCAGTTTATAACCCCAGAAGGGTAGTGGCAGCTGAACCTACACGTTTGTTTATTGATGCGAATAGCGAATCGGAATGGAGACAAAAGGGTTTTTATTCGGTACTGGAAGGCTCGGCTGTTGATAAAAACGAAGCTCTTCTGGGATTGTTTTTACGGCTTAAACAACTTCATCCGCAAGCCGACAGGGGAAAGTTATCAGATACCTTTACCCTGGGCCTGAATCGTGAACAGCAGTGCCCGGATGTTGATTCATTCGATGATTTTGCCGATGAATATCCTTTATGGGGTATGCCCTATGCCATGCCAAATTTGACCCAGCATGAAAATAATATTTTATTTAGCTGGTTAAAGCAGGGGGCGCCACTTTCATTAGCGGATAACTCATTCCGGCAGGCTGCATCGCAGATCATTAAATGGGAAACATTCTTTAATCAAGCACCAAAAAAACAGCAGCTTGTAAGCCGTTATTTATATGAGCATTTATTTCAGGCTCATATTCATTTTGAAAATACGCCACTAAATGAATTTTATCGGCTGGTACGTTCCAAAAACCTGTCCGGGCCTGTTGATGAAATTGCAACACTGCGGCCTTATGATGACCCGGGGCAGCAGAAATTCTATTATCGCCTGCGTCCGTATACACCCACAATTGTGGCTAAAAATCATATCGTTTATGAACTATCAGATGCGCGTATGCGGCGTTATCGGCAGCTATTTATGCAGCCTGATTATAAGGTTGATCGTCTGCCATCCTATTCTGCCGAGATTGCTTCCAATCCATTTAAGGCTTTTGCTGATATTCCACCGGATTCACGTTACCGTTTTATGCTGGACGATGCCCGCTTTTTTATTGAAGGTTTTATTAAAGGGCCGGTTTGTCGTGGGCAGGTTGCCCTGAATGTGATTGAAGATCAGTTCTGGGTTGCTTTTTTTAACCCGGATGAAAAAATGTTTACTACCCAGCCTGAATTTCTAAAAAATATGTCGGACTATTTAAGCATTCCCTCAGAGCGTGGAAGCCATATGAATTTATTGGCTATATGGACAGATTACTGGCAGCGTCAGAAACAGTATATGGCCAGTAAGCAGCGTTACTTTGAAAATATGCATAAACATGATCTGAATCATGCCATGAAATATATCTGGAATGGTAATGGGCATAATCCTAATGCGGCCTTAACGGTTTTTCGGCATTTTGATAGCGCTTCTGTTGAATATGGTTTTGTGGGGGCGCCACCGGAAACTGCCTGGATTATCGATTATCCCTTATTTGAACGTATTCATTATTTACTGGTGGCGGGCTTTAATGTATATGGCAATGTGGTACACCAGCTGAGTACACGAATCTATATGGACTTTCTACGAATGGAGGGAGAGGATCATTTTCTGGCTTTATTGCCGGTTAAAAAACGTAAGGTGATTCGGGATCAATGGTATCAGGGAATGCGCTCCGAATTAGATGATCTGTTTTCTGCGCCTATGAAATGGCTCAGTGTTGAAACGGTTACCGGTTATAAAACAGATGATGTACAGGCTGAACTTTATCAGTATCTGAGTTATAGATTGGACTCAGCATTAGAGGAAGCTAATGATATTAATCAGTGCGGTCATATTTCATGCTCTAAACAGGCGCTTAATAATAAAAAACAGAAAATTGATGCAGCCATGAAAAAACTGATGGAATTAAAAGGCCGGCAGCTTCATCTGTTTCCTGAAGTCAGTTTTGTGCGCGTAATAACAGATGATAATAAAGCTTCGTTCGCTTATACAATGATGCGCAATAAAGCCTATAAAAATGTCACTTCAATGCTTTCAGATGAGCGCAAACGGGATCAACAGGATATAGATAAAGATACTTTAACCGTTGTTGACTGGTTGCTTGGTAACTATCCTAATTTCTTTTTTGTGGTTCATGAAAAGGATTTATATGAATTTGTTGAGCATTGTCATACTTATAGGGGACAGGATGATTTTGATGCATTAATAGAACGCTATGGAATAAGAAGAACAAATACTGACTTTTGGGGAACGGCTGACTGGTTTCAGGATCAATATAAAATTCAGCGTCCCCTGCATTCAGGATTATTTGACTTGAGTCGTTATAGTAATCTATAGCCGGAAATTAAGCTGTGAAAAATACTATTTAAAAAATTCACTGATTTTGCTTTTTATCCAGCCCTGTTTTTGATTTGTGTTAATGCCGGGGATGTTTTCCCTAACAGCGGGAACATAGCTGCTATCGTCTTCGGCAATATGATTCATTAACCAGATGTTTAATAATTGAAACAGCTCATCTGTTACCTGTTCACCTTTTTCATGCCGTTTCTGGTAGTCGGTAATTTTGTTACGAAATGCATCGTGGGTCTGTCTGTGAATATTGGCCGCATGATAGTGGGCTTCTTCCATCAGGGATTCTTCAAAGGCGAAATGGGACAGGGTATAGTCAATCAGGTTAATCAATACTTCGCCAGTTAATATATTGTCATTCAGACGCAGGGCATCTGTGAGCTGATTGATGTAATGGATAATGCGTTTGTGCTGGCTATCAATGACAGAAATACCAGTGGCAAGATCGTCTTTCCATTCAATATAAGCCATGTGTATACTCCATTTAGTCTGTTTATCTGATTATAGCGGCAGCTAGTAGCCTGTGATTTTTAGCGAAAGAATTTTTTAACAGAGCGAGTGATCCAGCCATCAGTGTTTTTTTTGCTATCCTGTGTCAGATTGCTCTGCACCAGAGAAACATAGTCGTTATCATCACTTTTAATATGATTAATCAGCCATGATTTGAGGACGATTAGCAGTTCTCTGCTGATATCTTCTCCCATCTTGAAGCGTTGCTGGAAATCGCTAACCCGTTTAACAAAAAGCTCATGAACCCGTTTATGGCCATTGATAAATGGATAACCCGCTTCTTCCATCAGGGACTCTTCAAAAGCAAAGTGAGACAGAGTGTAATCAACCAGATCATTTAAAACCTGTTCGATTTCCGCGGGGTTTTTGCTTTCATTTACATCATCCAGCTGGTTGATATAGTCAACAATACGCCGGTGCTGGTTATCGATAACCTGAATATTGGTATCCAGATCACTGGTCCACTGAATATGAGCCATGCTTATTATCTCCGAGAGAGTATTAACAAATGTTAATATGCTAGCAAAGATGAGCTGGATTTCAGGCTTGAAAGTCTGTTTTTGATTATCGTTTGATGATTTTCTGATATATCTCAATAAAGACTTATTTAGGGTGCCAGAATATTTTCTGGCATAAAAAAGGCGGCCATAGAGGCCGCCCCTGATACTTGTATGGCTATGCTCTGCTTATAAATCGTAGCCTCGCTCCTCGTGCAGAACAATATCCAGACCTTCGATTTCCTGTTCCTGGTCAACTCTCAGGCCGATCATGGCATCAATCAGTTTTAGAATAATATAGGTGACGACAGCAGTGAAAACGATGGTGGCTGCAACACCAATCAGCTGAACCTGTAACTGACCGCTGATGGAGCTGATGCCATCGGCAAAGCCATAGCCACTAAATACCCCCAGACCTGTGGATGACAGTATGCCAGCCATGAGTGTGCCCAGTATGCCACCCACCCCGTGAACCGGGAAAACATCCAGTGAATCGTCAATTTTCAGCACACGTTTAATATACTGGGTTGCCACAAAACAGATGCTACCGGCCAGCAGGCCGATAATCAGGGCGCCGCCGGGGCCAACAAAGCCGGAGGCAGGGGTGATAGTGCCCAGGCCGGCCACCATGCCGGTAACCGCACCCAGGGCGCTGGGCTTGCCGAAACGAATCCATTCAATCACCAGCCAGGTCATGGCGCCGGTGGCAGCGGAAATATGGGTGGCCAGTATGGCCATGGAGGCATTGCCATCGGAGGCCAGGGCGCTGCCCCCGTTAAAACCAAACCAGCCCACCCACAGCATACCGGCACCGGCAATGGTCATGGTCATATTGTGGGGCATCATGGGGGTACCGGGAAAACCCTTGCGAGGGCCAAGCACCATGGCCGCCACCAGCGCCGCTACACCGGCGGTAATATGCACCACTATGCCGCCGGCAAAATCATATACGCCCATTTCACCCAGCCAGCCGCCGCCCCATACCCAGTGGGTGACCGGTACATACACCAGCATCAGCCAGATGCCACTAAACAGCAGCATGGCAGAGAATTTCATACGCTCGGCAAAGCCGCCGATGATCAGCGCCGGGGTAATAATGGCAAAGGTCATCTGGAACATCATAAACAGGGACTCGGGAATGCTGCCGGAAAGCGTATCCCGACCCACACCGGCCAGCATGGCTT
>JALTRC010000203.1 GCA_026998145.1 Gammaproteobacteria bacterium | reverse complement strand
GAGCCGATTAACACCACCTTGTCTTTAACCAGCTCATCAACCAGGCCACCATTTAAAACACGCTGATGTTTAATGACCGGTATGCGTCCAGGCCCCCCAATAAAATTAATAAAATATTTTTCATCCTGATGCGGTTTGATATGTTCGGTCAGCGCCGATTCAAACACTACATAATCATTTGAGTCTATGTGTTTGATATGCATCTGCTGACGATAGGAAATACCATCGACAGGTGGCACGGCAGAATAGCTGATATGTTTTTTCAAATCGTAATTTTCCGGGCGACTGCTACCCAGAGTCAGGGGGTATTTTTTCACGGCCTGCTTAATGTTTTTTTCAGACCAGTTCCAGGGAAGAATATTGATACCAATTGCGGCGGGTTTAAAACGATTGATTTCTTTTAGCAGGGAAAACCATTTCTTAACGGCCAGCCCTTCAAAACCTGTTTCGACTTCTATTAGTAATACCTGGGGGGGAGCTGAATCAATGAAACGGGAGTGGCTCGTCATTTCATCATAAAGCCATCGATCAAAGCGATCAAAACTTCCCAGAGAAACCGCCAGCCCAAGCACAAGCACAATACTAATGCCTACCCACAAAGAGGCATAACGCTGATGGTTTATTTGAGTCATATTTTAATATCGTAAAATACTTTTACTATATTTTATAAATAATTGAATTATCAGGGATTATAGATGATGCTGGTAAAATTACCAATGACCCGAACAGCCAACAGTCCCGGGCGCTTTTGGGCTTTGTTAAAAACATGGAACAGCTGCCAGCAGGCAGCTGCTTATTTCAGCATCCGGGCTAGCCGGCTATTTTAAGCCAGTCCCGGTGCCTGAGAAATTTTTCATATAATTCAGCTTCCGCCGAACCGGCTTCCGGTTGCCAGTTATAACGCCATTTCACCAGCGGCGGCATGGACATTAAAATGGATTCTGTGCGCCCACCCGATTGCAGCCCAAACAATGTACCCCGGTCATACACCAGATTAAACTCCACATAACGGCCCCGGCGGTATAGCTGGAAATCCCGTTGCTGCTCGGTAAAAGGCGTGTCTTTACGTTTTTCAACAATAGGCAAATAAGCCTGAGTATAATGATTGCCTACACTTTGCATAAAGGCAAAGCTGCGTTCAAAACCCCATTCGTTTAAATCATCAAAAAACAGCCCGCCAACACCTCGGGGTTCATTGCGATGTTTTAAATAAAAATACTCATCACACCATTTTTTATATTTTTCATAAACTCCATCACCAAATGGCAAACAGGCATTTCGGGAGGTTTGATGCCAGTGAATTACGTCTTCTTCAAAACCATAAT
>JALTRC010000202.1:493-1326 GCA_026998145.1 Gammaproteobacteria bacterium | reverse complement strand
TACACTATGCGCTGCATATATGAGGTATACCCATGATAGATACACGTTTTCTGGATGAAGTCAGCCGCAAAATTTCATCTGCCCTGCCCGATGGCATTAAAATGATGCAGGATGATCTGGAAAAAAATATCAAAGCCATTTTGCAATCCAGCTTTGAAAAAATGAACCTGGTCAGCCGGGAAGAATTTGATGTACAGGCCACTTTGCTGGCACGCACCCGGCAGAAGCTTGATGAGATTGAAAAACAGATTGCCCGGCTTGAAAATAAAACCTAAGCTGTAAGCCTAATTCACATGGAAAGGATGCCATGTCACTTGCCACTGTTTATACCCATGCCCTAAATGGCATAGAAGCGGTACCGGTCACCGTTGAAGTGCATATTTCAAACGGCCTGCCCGCCCTGTCTATTGTCGGCCTGCCGGAAGCCGCCGTCAGAGAAAGCAAGGATCGGGTCAGGGCAGCAATTATCAATTCCCAGTTTGAATTCCCCGCCCGCCGCATTACTGTTAATCTGGCACCGGCCGATCTGCCCAAAGAAGGCGGCCGCTATGATCTACCCATTGCATTGGGGATTTTAGCCGCCTCCGGGCAGATACCCGCAGATCAACTGAGCCAATATGAATTTCACGGAGAGCTGGCACTTAGCGGGGAAACCCGGCCGGTCCGTGGTGCCCTGCCCGTTGCACTGGGTTCCAGACAGCAGCAGCGCAACCTGGTATTACCGGTTCAAAACGCCATTGAGGCCTCCTTGATTGAAGATGTAAATGTCTACCAGTCCCCCCACTTACTGGATATTTGCAAGGCGCTGCACCAGCAGGGTTCACTCCAGCAAG
>JALTRC010000202.1:0-483 GCA_026998145.1 Gammaproteobacteria bacterium | reverse complement strand
AAACCACTCAGAGGCATCTGGATATTAGCGATATAAAAGGCCAGCCACGGGCCAAGCGGGCGCTGAAAATCGCCGCTGCTGGCGGCCACAATCTACTGATGATCGGCCCGCCGGGCACGGGCAAAACCATGCTGGCCAGCCGCCTGCCGGGTATTTTACCGCCCATGAGCGAAAAACAGGCACTGCAAAGCGCAGCCATCAACTCTATCAGCCATCAGGGCTTTGATATGAGCCAGTGGAAACAGCGGCCCTTTAGAAGCCCTCACCATACCTCATCCGGTGTCGCCCTGGTGGGCGGCGGCTCCAATCCCAAACCCGGTGAAATTTCCCTGGCCCATCACGGCGTTTTGTTTTTGGATGAACTGAGCGAATTCGACCGGCATGTGCTGGATGTACTGCGTGAACCCCTTGAAACCGGCCACATCACCATTTCACGGGCTGCCCGGCAGGCCGAATTTCCCGCTCGCTTCCAGCTGATCGCCG
>JALTRC010000201.1 GCA_026998145.1 Gammaproteobacteria bacterium | reverse complement strand
ACCGCCAGGACTGTATTCCCGGCAAGGGGCTGAATAATATCAGCAACCGGATAGACGAGCTTAATGGTAAGGTGAGCTGGTCTGACAATATCCAGAACGATAACAAAGGCAGTTGCGTGGAAATATACTTTCCTGTTGCCATGACAACTGAATGAAAAAATGCAATCTGTACTGATTCTTGAAGACCACAGTGATACCCGTGAATGGCTTATCGACATCATCAATCAGGCCTTTGTCGAAACACATATCTCTCAAGCCTCAAGCAATGCTCAGGCCGAGCAACTGATCAAAAATAATAAATTTGATCTGGCGCTGATCGATCTGAATTTACCCGATGGAAACGGCGTAGATATTATTCGCCAACTGAATCGTGAGTCCCCCCAGACCTATTGTGTAGTGGCCACCATTTTTGATGATGACGATTATTTATTTCCGGCCCTTGAAGCAGGCGCCCAGGGCTATTTGCTAAAAGAACAGACCAGCGAAGAGTTTATTCATAGCCTGCAGGGCATAATCAAAGGCGAGCCGCCTATTTCACCGGCCATTGCCCGCAAAATGATTCAGCATTTTCATACCGCGCCCGAACAATCTGATAAACCAGAATTATCCAAACGTGAAAAAGAAATTTTAAGCTCCATTGCCAAGGGCTTAAGCCGCAATGAAGCCGCTGAAATTCTGGGTATTACATCCAATACAGTTGCCAGCCATTTAAAAAGTATTTATGGCAAGCTGAATGTATCTAACCGAGCTCAGGCCACATTAGAAGCCCTGAGGCTGGGCCTGGTTAAAGCCTGAAACATCTATAAGGCGAGGCTTTTACAGAATAATTTTTCACATAAAAAAACCCGCTGTTTAAGCGGGCTTTTTGTCTACTGTATACTGCTTTTAAATCAGATTTTTCTGCATACAATATAGTTGGTTGACTGCACATAGGCACCGCCCGGTGCGCCCTGGAAATCACCGGTATCATTATTGCCATCGTCCATTTGCACATCCAGAATTTCTGCAATCTTACCCTGAATATCTTCCATACAAATCACATTACCGGTAATACCATTACGTGTATCTTCTATACCGATACGGCCGCCAAATGCATTGTTGGGTAAATTATTTCCGCTGCCTGCAACCAGCCCGGAGAAACGTAAATGCTCCCATACCAGTCGGCTTTCATCAGTGGCCGTTGCCGAATTAAAGTTGCCCTGAATCAATCCATCACCTGCTGTTGCGGGTGCTGCCGTACCACCCCAGCGAGCGGCTGCACGTGGATCATCACCTGGCAGTGCACCATAGCGATCCAGATAGGAAAAAACAGCAGCCGATATGCCATTAAAGTCATTGGCCATGCGTTTTATCTTCGCATTGGTCATCATTTCCTGACCTTTTAACACACCACCTAATAGCAATCCGATGATGGCTAATACAATGGATATTTCAATTAGGGTGAAGCCGGCTTGATACTTTTTCATTACTATATCTCCTGCGCTTTCAGGCGCACTTTCTATGTGATTAAAACTCATTACTATATATAGCAGAGTAAAAATATTTTGCTTAATCAGCGAGATACAAAAACATATTCTATTTTACTTCAGGGAAGCTGCCCCGCTGCCAGCATCCGGGCATATAACAGGCTCGGTGAAATCCAGATAAATTCATCATCAAATTCATTACCGGCCTGCTCATTAACGGGAACCCTGTAAAAAAAACGATCCCCAGCCAGCCCAAAGGACGATGCTGAACAGGCACCTGATACAGGCTCACTGGCTTCACCTGCATTTTCATTTTCTATTGCACTCAAATTCTGGTTATGTCGCCCCAGGGAGAAGGCCACAGCCCCGATATTATCGGCTACCAGGCTTGCTGCTGCGGTGCTGGCATTACAGGCGCTGGACGCATCACCACAGATTCTTATATCCGGCTGAATCAGGCTCAGGCTGCCAGCGGCTGCCAGCTCGGCCCGAATATCCCCCGGCGTTGTAAAATCAGCAAGCCCATTAACAGTATCCTTGCCGCTCACACTATAGCGGTAAGGCTGCCCCCAGGGATCCAGCAATAAACCATAACAGTCCACCTGCCCTTTTAAGCCCAGTGACTGATAGGGAACAAAGCCATGAAAAGCAGATGTACCCCCACGATCACAATTACCGGCACTGGAGAGCGCCTGCCCACCCATACCCGGAAATGTTGGGCAGGGCAAAGCCCCGTTGGTGATGGCATAACCATATAAGGCCTGTTCAATATCAGCCAGCTCTGCCCGTGCTTTACGAATATTGGCGCTTTCTCGCTGCGCCGACATGGGCGTAATCATAATACCCAGCAGTGCAGCAAATATAGCCAGTACCACGGCCATTTCCAGTAATGTAAAACCCTGTGATTTTTTTATGGGCATAGGGAAACACTCATATCATCATCAATGCAATAAGCAATATCATTGGAGGAAGCCGACTTCTGATAGGTTTTATTACCGGCAGCATCAGGGAATAAGGGAGAATTCACAAGCTCCAGATAATTATCCAGCTGTGATTTATCATTCGTAATAACAACCGACGATTCAGGGGGCACCGATAAACGCCGCTGATTATTGTTTCGCTCCATCGAAAACCAGACCATGGCTGCCTGCTTTTGCCCATTGGCATCTGTTGGACAATCCGCAGCGCAGTTCACCTGATTACTATGGGTAGAGGTCATATCCCGCCCCACCACATAAAACAAATGATCTTTCCAGTTTTCCCATAATTTTCGATATGCATTAGTCGGATCCACCATATTGATCGGTGTAGATGCAATACTGTTAAGATTCATTTCTCCACAGGCTTCAAATATATTATTGACTGCTGCATCATTAACGCTATTGCTAACATCAAACATATAACGGCCCAGCAATCCTTTATCAATATCATTTTCCTGGCTACTGCTAATGTCCTGATAGCTGGCAGACAAACGATAATCAGCACCTTCAAGATTCATAACGGCTGGACGGGGAAGATTCATTTGATCAACAACAATTGAGCCATTGCAGTTTCCATTTCTGTTTCCGTTTCTGTTCCCGTTTACGTTGCAATTTCTGTTTCTATTTCTGTTTCTATTTCCGAAACCATTTCCATTGCTATTGCCTCCAGCATTAAAATCACACTGACCATCACAGTTACTGGTATTTAAACATACGGCTCTGTCTATATGGCACTGTTGTTCATCGGCTGTATTTCCAGCGGCATTGCTTATACAAATGTTATAAGCTGAGTTGCAATTAGCAATACAGGCACGCCCTGCCTGACAGGCCTGCATTTTTCCATAGGCTCCAATACACTGGGCGGCTATTTGTGCCAGATCAGTCATTCTTTGCCCATAAGATTGATTACGCCGAATAGCATTAAAAATATCTGCCGGATAAATTGCAATGATCTGATCGTTAATATTTCCACCCTGTCTGACGGCTGATGTCATAAATAAATCAACAGTATCTACTGTGTTTGCCACAGCCGTATTATCCACACCACTAAAAGTATCCAGGTACCGGTTAATATCAACCGTTGCCCGATCCACATGGCAGAAAACATTATTATCAGCCGCCGGCCTGGTTTGATTAGCCAATGGCGAACCCGGTGCAATGACCAGCGCCACCGGCCTGTCTTCCGGCAAAGCACCCGCAATTAAATTACCGTTTTCATCCACCAGTTGAAACATGCCCGGTGTATCATCATTAAGCATGGGCGTTTTTGCACTGGTACCAAATTTATATCCGCCACTTACCGCATACCATAAGCATTCACCACTGGCATCCTGAAGCGGGGGAAGGCCCAGGGTATACCAGGGTAGACGGCCAATAACATTAACATTCTGACTGCCACAATTTGGTGTCTGTTGTCGCCCATTAGAAATAGATCCACTTAATTCAGGACAGGGCAAAACCCCGTAATCTCCTGCTGATTGCCGCTCATAATAACTGGCCGCATAATCAATTAAAGCCTGTTTGGCTTTTGCCAGTGCCACACGGGTTTTTTTCTGTTGATTAGCCGCCTGCTCATTAAGCGACACACCACTTAAAAAATACACAGATACCGCAATAATAAGGGATACCATCATAATAAGCAGAACGGCGCCCTGCTGTTTTTTACCTGGCAGCTTATTCATTTTTCATACCCTGTTTAAATTTATATTCTTCCGTGATTTTTCGAGTCGATGGCAACCATACCTGCCCAGGTTTCATATATCGACTGGAACGATTTTTTGTAACCAGCACTCTGGGATGAGATGCCTGAATATTGTTGGTATGTATATGTACGCTATTATTGATTTTTCTTGATAACAAACTGCTTTTGCCATTTACAAAAACGACCGGTTCATGGCCTGCTCTTAATACCACACCATCCAGACGCAATGGCTGTTGTTGTTTATTAACTGAGGCACCATTAAATTCACCACGCCTGCGCATCTGATCAAGAATATTACGCTCGGATTTTGTTAGCAGAAGCGTGCCTAAGCCAGCGGCTGACAAGCCACCAGAAAAACACAAAGCTATAATAAGCAATATTCGATTCAACTTACACACCTATTTATGGAGCCTCTGATTAACTCTGGACGAAACATTTTGCGTTTAAAATGCGTGACATCAAGGCGTTGAATCGCACCCAATAGCAGGCTATCGGGAAGATTTGCAACCCAGAGGCCGCGTATTTTAAATGTGAAATATGAGTTCATGTGTTATTCAGATGCTCCTTAATAC
>JALTRC010000200.1 GCA_026998145.1 Gammaproteobacteria bacterium | reverse complement strand
ATGCCATCAAATTTACCCGCCACGGGGAAGTCAGCCTGCATATCACCAATGAATCACTGGACAGCGAGCAGGCAGAATTACGCATTGCCGTTCACGATACCGGTATCGGCATATCGGAAGAACAGCAAACGCAATTATTTCAGCCATTTAAACAGGGCGATGGTTCCATTACCCGCCGTTATGGAGGCACCGGCCTTGGGCTGGTTATCAGCCAACGTCTGGTTAATATGATGGGCGGTGAAATCAGTGTATCCAGCCGGCTCGGCGTAGGCTCCAGCTTCACCCTTAGCCTGTGCATGAAAACATCCAGCGAACCCGGCCTGCCAAATGAAAACACCGCAAATATTCAGCAGAATATATACGCCGGCGATTACATAGATCAGGCAAGCCATTTTCTCAATCAGTTAAATATTCTGGTTGTTGATGACAATCAGCTTAATCTGAAACTGGCTACCACATTACTCAATGACGAAGGCGCTCATACCACTGCCTCGACAAGTGGGCGGGATGCCATACAGCAATTAAAACAACATTCTTTTCATGTTATTTTAATGGACCTTGAAATGCCGGACATGAGCGGTATAGAAACCACCCGGGAAATTCGTCAGAACCGTTATTGTTCCAGCAGCACACCGATTATCGCGCTTACTGCACACGCATTTTCTGAAATTCGCCAGCAGGTCATTGAAGCGGGCATGAATGACCTGCTGGCCAAACCCTACACACCCGAGCAGCTTTACGCCATTATTGCCAAATGGTGTGAGGGCAATATGGAAATCAAACAGGCATCTGTACAAGGCATCATTACCGAACCTGAATGCCTGCCCATTTACGATAAAAAAGAGGCCATTGCCATTGCCGCCGGCAAGGAAGATATTGCCCAGCAATTACTGCAGGACTTTTTAAAGATGCTGGACGAGAGCGAAAATGATATTCGCCAGGCCCACAGGATAAATGACCATGAGCAGCTTTATACCGCCGTTCATAAACTGGCCGGATCCGCCGCCGCTATTGCCGCTGTTGCCATGCATACGCAAAGCCTGTCATTACAGAACCGATTAAAACTCAATCCACAATCGGATGAGGCCATTAATACGGATGTCAAACAACTGCTGGATGAAATCCAGCGATTTAAAACCCACTTTAACTCGCTGCAATAAGCCCTTATCAAAATATAAACAGCCTTTTTATATTGCCTAAGCACCCTTTCGGGTGAATAATAAAAACAGACTTTCCCACGCTGAAGGCTGAAATGAAACACCTTGCATCCATCCTGTTATTTATTCTTTTAAACAGCCTGCAGCTTATTGCACAGGCCACACCACCCGATGCGG
>JALTRC010000199.1 GCA_026998145.1 Gammaproteobacteria bacterium | reverse complement strand
CCCATAAATTCCCGGGCGCGGGTAGTCAGGCCCCTGCCAATAATCAGCGGAATACGACCATTGGCGCGCACTTCGTCCGGCATGGTGGTGGGGCGCAGTTCGAATCGGCACAGCTCGTCGCCGGCCTCATTTAAAATCACCCCGTCTTTGGGGCGAATGCGAATCACATCCCCCATGGCCATGGAATCCACATCACATTCAATGGGCAGAGCGCCGGAATCTTCCGCCGTATTAAAGAAGATAGGGGCAATCTTGCCGCCTAATATCACGCCACCTTCACGCTTGTTGGGGACAAAGGGGATATCCTCACCCATATGCCAGAGCACCGAATTAATGGCCGACTTACGGGAAGAGCCGGTGCCTACCACATCACCCACATAGGCAATGGGATGGCCTTTTTTCTTCAGCTCCTCGATGGTGCCAAGGGGATCATCCATGGTATTCATTAACATGGATCTGGCATGCAGAGGAATATCCGGGCGGCTCCAGGCTTCGGTGGCCGGTGACAGATCATCCGTATTGGTTTCACCTGGCACCTTGAATACGGTAACGGTAATTTCATCGGCCAGCTCAGGCTTGCTGGTAAACCACTCGGCATCCGCCCAGGACTGCATTATCTGCTGGGCATATTGATTGGATTTGGCCTTGTCAGCCACATCGTGGAAGGCATCATAAATCAGCAGCGTATGAGACAGAGCCTTGACCGCGGCCGGGGCGGTCACCTCATCATCCAGACAGTCAATCAGCGGCGCGATATTATAACCGCCCAGCATGGTGCCCAGCAGTTCCACCGCATATTCCCGGGAAATCAGTTCACAGGCCACCTGCCCTTTTGCCACATCCGCCAGAAAAGCCGCCTTTACATAGGCTGCCTGATCCACACCGGGGGGCACGCGGTGTACCAGCAAGTCCATCAGCTCATCGGTATTCTGGCCAGCAGGATTTTTAATCAGCTCAACCAGCGCGGCGACCTGCTCCGCATTCAAAGGTAAAGGGGGAAGGTTTTCTGCAGCACGTTCTGCAACATGTTGGTGATAGGCTTCAAGCACGTTGATTCCTCGATTATGTTAATTGGCGTGGATTATACAAAAAAAGCCCGCTTTAGGCGGGCTTTCTTTTCATTCAATATCTGGAAAGGCTTTGACGCAAAGGCGCGAAGGCCGCAAAGAAAAGCATTGTGTTAGTCAAAAGCTGTCGTTCCCGCGCAGGCGCACTACTGTCCGGAATAAAAAAATCGATGCGTTAAAAAAGGTTGTAGATCCAGGTTTTAAGGGTTAAAACCCTGTTTGCAGACTTAAAAAACAAGGATCTACAACATGTATAGTAATACACGAT
>JALTRC010000198.1 GCA_026998145.1 Gammaproteobacteria bacterium | reverse complement strand
AGTGCCGCCGATAATAATAGCAGGCTGCTCATAACTGATCCTCCTGCAAACGATCTTCAAGCTCCGCCCGCAATTTTCTGGCTGATGGCAGACTGGTAAACACCAGCTGACCGTTAATGGCAATGGATGGGGTTGAAAGCACGCCCAGCTCTACCGCATGATCCAGTTCCTGCAATATATTCACCTCACGCCATTGAATGCGATCACTGCCAATCTCCTCCACCAGTTGCCGCAAAACCTCCTTGCCATGACTGCATTTACTGCAACCGGGGGATGAAAACACCTCAACCTGAATCATTATTCGTTTCTCCACATAGGGTTATGAGGTGAGACTAACATCTGGAGCCAGCTCCAGATCAAGCCTTATTCGATTTTTTTGCCATTCATCTATATGATGGCAGGCGTTTTCACTGACAGATAATGCCATGCCAGCTATTAGCTTACTGATTCTACTGCTCATTATTATCGCCCTGGTCATCTATTTTCGCCGGGGTAAAAACGCAAACCCGCAGCAAGACCTGAAAGAATATATCGACAAGTCCAACACCGAGCTATTTAACCAGTTTGAAAGTTATCACTTTATCCGCGACCGTTTAAATTTGAAACAGGGTCTGCCCTATACTCGCGACTGGTCAGCCAGCCCGGATTTTTTAAAACGGATTGCCGAGCATTGCCTGCAATATCAGCCCGAAACCATTGTGGAATGCAGCAGTGGTTTAAGTAGCCTGGTGCTGGCTCGCTGTTGCCAGATAAATAAACAGGGCAAGGTCTTTAGCCTGGAAAATGGCGAGGAATTTGCCCGGGCCAGTCGCAGCCATATCAGCCGTTATCAGCTGGATAAGTATGCACAGATTATTCATGCACCGCTGATAAACCACAATATCAATGGCCGGGATTTTCAGTGGTATGACATCAGCCAGCTACCGGATGCCTCCATCAATATGCTGGTTATCGACGGCCCGCCCGGTTTTATTCAGGCCCATTCCCGCTACCCTGCCCTGCCATTATTGCAACAGAAACTGGCTGATGATTGCGTGATTTTTATGGATGATGCGGCAAGGGATGATGAAAAGGAAATTGTAGATAAATGGCTGACGGAATATACGGGGTGGCAGCATGAATATGTTTCGCTTATGCGGGGGTGTTCGGTTTTGAGGAAGTTAACAAGTTAAAAGTTGTATATTGCAAGCTAAAATTTTATAAGCCCTTGTGTCATTCCCGCGCAGGCGCACTACTGTCCGGAATAATATCATAACGGCAGAGCCGCCTGAATTTTCTCGAACTCAAGCTGCCTTCGCCGGTATCGGTTGGCTACGTGAGTTTCAGTTTTTGGCCGG
>JALTRC010000197.1 GCA_026998145.1 Gammaproteobacteria bacterium | reverse complement strand
TCAGCCGGTGGTGGATATATCCTTTCCGGAAATCGAGAAATTCGACAATCTCCCCGAGCCAAAAGCCGAAGGCCCCAGCGCCTATGTGTCCATTATGGAAGGTTGCAGCAAATACTGTACTTTCTGCGTGGTGCCCTATACCCGGGGCGAGGAAATCTCCCGCCCCTTTGATGATATTCTGGCGGAAGTGGCGCAGTTGGCGGAGCAGGGGGTGCGGGAAATTCACCTGCTGGGGCAGAATGTAAATGCCTATCGGGGCGAGATGCATGATGGTGAAATCGCCGATCTGGCCTTGCTGATTCATTATGTGGCGGCAGTCGATGGGGTGGAACGTATCCGCTATACCACCTCCCACCCGGTGGAATTTTCCGACTCGCTGATTGAGGCCTACCGGGAAGTGCCGGAGCTGGTGAGCTTTGTTCACCTGCCAATCCAGAGCGGTTCGGATCGTATTTTAGCCGCCATGAAGCGGGGCCATATGGCGGTGGAATATAAGGCCAAAATTCGCCGCCTGCGGGACGCCCGCCCTGACATTACCATCTCCTCGGATTTTATTATCGGCTTTCCCGGTGAAACCGATGAGGATTTTGAGCAGACCATGAAGCTGATTGAAGATGTGGGTTTTGATCATTCTTTCAGTTTTATTTATAGCGCCCGTCCCGGCACCCCCGCTGCATCGCTGGATGATGATGTGTCCATGGATATTAAAAAACAACGTCTGGCCCGTTTGCAAAAACGCATCAATGAAATGTCACAGGCCATTAGTGACAGCATGGTGGGCAGTGTACAACGGGTACTGGTGGAGCGGCCTTCCAGTAAAGATCCCAAACAGATGGCGGGCAAAACCGAAAACAATCGCACTGTTAATTTTGATGGCAGCGAGCGACTCATCGGCCACTTTGTGGATGTGAAAATCACCAAAGCCTTCCCCAATTCCCTGCAGGGTGATTTTATTGCCATTGCGGATATAGACGCCAAACGCCTGAGCGCCTGAACACTTCTTTTATGACAACGCATCTCGATTTACAGCTCGACCCCCAGGACAATAGCCGACTGGCCAATTTATGTGGCCCCTTTAACGATCATCTGCGCCAGATCGAAACCTATATGGGTGTGGAAATCAGCAACCGGGGACACCAGTTTCATATTGTGGGCAATCCGCAAAATATTGCCCAGGCTGAAGATATACTCAAATCCCTGTACGCAGAAACCGAAAACGATTTAATCAGCGCCACGCTTGTGAGCCTGTCATTGCAGGAGCATGGCGTGCCCCAGCCGGCGGAAGCCATCAGTGATGATATTGAACCGGAGCAATGGAATCTGCGTTTGCGTAAATGCCAGATCAAGGGCCGGGGCAATAATCAGGCGCAATACTTACGCAGTATTCAGCTGCATGATTTAATTTTAGGGGTGGGGCCGGCAGGCACCGGCAAAACTTATCTGGCGGTGGCCAGCGCCGTGGCGGCGCTGGAAGAAGAATCTGTACGGCGATTAGTGCTGGTGCGTCCGGCGGTTGAAGCCGGTGAACGCCTGGGATTTTTACCCGGCGATCTGGCGCAGAAAATCGACCCCTATCTGCGCCCCATTTACGATGCCCTCTATGAAATGATGGGCTTTGAACGGGTGGCCAAACTGATCGAACGCAATGTGATTGAAATTGCGCCCCTGGCCTATATGCGCGGCCGCACCCTGAATGATGCTTTTATTATTCTGGATGAAGCCCAGAACACTACCCGGGAACAGATGAAAATGTTTTTAACCCGCATCGGTTTTGGTTCCACTGCGGTGGTGACCGGCGATATGTCACAGGTGGATTTACCCAAGGGGGTGCAGTCCGGCCTGCGCCATGCCATAGAGGTGCTCGATGAAGTGGATGGGGTGGCGATTAATTTATTTCAGGCGCGGGATGTGGTGCGTCATCCATTGGTGCAGCGTATTGTTAAAGCCTACGATAAAAATGAACAACAATCCTCATGAGCCTTGAACTGGATATTCAACGACAGGTCGAAAGCGATAATTTACCCAGCGATGAACAGTTTCAGCAATGGGCAGAGCTGGCGCTGCAACAATCACAGGGTCAGGTTGCCATTCGCATTGTGGATGAAAATGAAAGCCAGCAGCTCAATAAAACCTATCGTCATAAAGATAAAGCAACCAATGTATTATCATTTGAAATGGAACTGCCAGATGAACTGGGCCTGCCCCTGCAGGGAGATCTGGTGATCTGCGCGCCGGTGGTTGAGCGCGAAGCCATGGAGCAGAACAAAGCTCTGCATAATCACTGGGCCCATATGGTCATACACGGCATGCTGCATTTGCAGGGATACGATCATCTTGATGATCAGCAGGCAGAGGAAATGGAAAGCCTGGAAATAACATTACTTCAACAACTGGGGATGGCCAATCCCTATGGAACGGTAACAGATGAATGATTCAGGTGGTGACTCGCAATTGTCGCTGATTGAAAAACTTAGTCGAATATTTTTAGACGAACCGAAAGATCGTGATGAGCTGATGGAGCTTTTACAAAAAGCCCAGAAGCGTGAACTCATGGATCTGGATGCCCTCACCATGATTGAAGGTGTTTTTCAGGTCTCAGAAATTCAGGTGCGGGATATTATGATACCCCGCTCTCATATGGTGGTTATCGACGAAGAAACCCGTTACGAAGATATGCTGCCCATGGTGACCAATTCCGGTCATTCCCGCTTCCCGGTGATTGGTGATTCAAGGGACGAAATTATTGGTATCCTGCTGGCAAAAGACCTGCTGCGTTATTGTAATGAAGACAGCCGTCAGGACTTTGATATAAAAGATGTGATTCGCAAACCGGTATTTGTGCCGGAAAGTAAACGACTCAATGTATTGCTAAAAGATTTTCGCTCCAACCGTAACCACATGGCCATAGTGGTGGATGAATACAGTGGTGTGGCCGGGCTGGTCACTATCGAGGATGTGCTGGAACAGATAGTGGGCGATATTGATGACGAACATGATGTGGAAGACATTGGTAATATTCGTCATCTGGGGGTTAGTCGTTACACCATCAAAGCCTTAACGCCTATCGAAGAATTTAATGAATACTTTGAAAGCGATTTTTCCGATGATGAATATGACACCATTGCCGGCCTGATTATGAAAACCCTGGGGCATTTGCCCAAGCGGGGTGAGTCGATTGTGATAGGGCGTTATTTATTTAAGGTAATGAGTGCAGATAGCCGCCGAATCAAACAACTGCAACTGGTGTTATTGCCGGAGACTAAACAGGCGGATACTGAAGACGATTGATGTTTTTTTGACGCGAAGGCGCAAAGGGCGCGAAGTTTTTTCAGGAATTGATCAGAGCTTCCTTTATAAAAGATACTCAGTATAAAGCCGGGTTTTGGCTTTGCCAGAATAACCAAATATGTCATCCCAGTATGCTTTTAGGCCGGGATCCAGAGCTTCCTTAATATTTTCCAGAACCTAACAAAATAAAATGAATCCAGATCTCCCCCAATGGCTGTTCCCTGATAAACAATCCAGACAGAGACTACTCAGTTTATCTGCACTACTGGCAGGTTTATTACTGCCCTTTGCTTTTGCGCCCTATGATTTGTTCTGGCTGGTATTTCCTCTGCTGGGCTGGTTGTTTTTAATCAGCTTGAATCAAACACCATCTATTGCCTTTAAACGTGGCTGGTATTTTGGTCTGGGCTGGTTTGGTCATGGGCTTTACTGGCTGTATTACAGCCTGCATGTGCATGGTAATGCGCCGGCACCATTAGTGGTGGTAATCCTGTTTGTACTGGCCTGTTATATGGCTTTGTTTCCGGCGCTGGCTTTATGGGTGAATCGTAAATTTTATAAAGCATCTGTGACTATGCAGGCGGCGGTAATATTGCCACTGAGTTGGTATATTTCTGAATGGTTGCGGGGGTATTTTTTAACCGGCTTTCCCTGGCTGGAAATCGGCTATACGCAAGTTGATACAGTGCTGAATGCCTATGTGCCGCTAATCGGCAATCTGGGTTTGTCGTGGCTACTGGCTTTAATCAGCGGTTTGCTGGTACTCATTGTCATCAAACAGAAAGTAGCGCTTCACGCATCGTTTATTATATTGATTGTGCTGGCGGCGATTGGTCTGCAAAAAATCTCATGGACGACTCAAATTGAGCAGCCCATTAAGGTGAGTTTAATTCAGGGCAATATCCCTCAAAAAGATAAATGGAAACGGCAGTTACGCAAACCGACGATTGATATGTATCGTGACTTGAGTTTGCAGCAAAAAGATTCGGATGCGATTATCTGGCCGGAAACAGCCGTGCCCGGTTATTTGCATCGGGTTAATCATTATTTAAAACCCTTTCGGGATGAACTTAAAAACCGCCAGCAGGATTTATTATATGGACTGTTTATTGAAGATCGGCAAACCGGGCAATACTATAACAGCGTGGTAGATCTTAATGGCAATGCCTATAAAAAAAGGCATCTGGTTCCCCTGGGTGAATATTTTCCCCTGCAGGGCCTGATGGATTTTCTGCGCCGCTGGATTGATATTCCCATGTCGGATATTGCCACGGGTGATGAGCATCAAATGCCGTTAAGTATTGCGAATCAGCCGGTGGGAATCAGTATCTGTTTTGAAGATGCTTTCGATCGTAATGTGCTAAGCACTGTACCGGTAGCGAAAATTCTGGTGAATGTGAGTAATGATGCCTGGTTTGAGGACTCCACCCAGCCCTGGCAGCATCACCAGATTGCGCGGATGCGGGCGCTGGAAACCGGGCGCTATTTATTGCGGGCCACCAACACGGGTGTGTCGTCCATTATAAAGCCGGATGGAAAAGTGCTGGCTATATCTCCCCAGTTTGAACGGCATATATTAACAGGCACGATTTATCCAATGGAAGGCAGTACGCCTTATGTGTGGTGGCAGAATTATTTGTTAATGATTGTGGCAGTGCTGGTGTTGGGCGGGCTTTGGTGGTTTGGGAAGGGAAAAGAAAGTTAATGCAAGCCGTGTTGGGCTTGTGGTTTGACGCAAAGGCGCGAAGGGCGCAAAGATTGTGTGTGCTGGGTTCCCGCCTGCGCGGGAACGACAAATTAACAATAATATACTTCGCGTTCTTTGCGGCTTCGCGTCAAATCTTTTAACCAGAAAAACTCTGTGTCTCTGCGCCTCTGTGTCAAAATAAAATAGCGTTTACTTGTGGTTTGACACAGAGGCACGGAGGGTATTTGAGGTGGGTTGTTGATAAAACTGGGTTCTCGCCTGCACGGGAACGACGGCTTAACAAAATATTCTTCGCGTCCTTTGCGGCTTCGCGTCAAATCTTTTAACCAGAAAAACTCTGCGTCTCTGTGTCAAAATAAAATAGCATTTACTTGTGGTTTGACACAGAGGCACGGAGGCGCAGAGGGTATTTGAGGTGGGTTGTTGATAAAACTGGGCTCCCGCCTGCGGGGGAACGACAAATTAACAATAATATACTTCGCGTTCTTTGCGGCTTCGCGTCAAATCTTTTTAAATAAAACTCAAAATTTCATTTTCAATCTGATCTTTTTCAATCACCGTTTTCTGGGCAATTTCTTTTTCAAACAGCTCATTAATCATAGCCGGTATTTCAATCCCCGCTTCTTTAGCAATGGATTTTAATGCATCCAGATCATGGGCATCTTTTTCACCGGTTAGGGCATTGGCAATGACCGGTGAGAACTTGGTCCATTCAGCGGTAGAATAGGCAATGGTTTTTAGATTCTTATCCCGACAGGTTTCGTAGGCTTTGAAGCAGGTGGCGGTGTGAGGATCCATTAAATAGCCTTTGGCAAAGGCATTTTTAATATAGGCTTTGCCTTCGTTATCATCACAGAAATCAGCGGCAAATATCTTTTGCAGTGCTGCCAGTTCATTGTCTGTTAATTGATAATGATGTTCTTCATCCAGTTGCTTCATTAGCTCGCGGGTGCGTTCAAAGCCGAACAGGTCAAACAGTACACGCTCGATATTGGAAGATTTTAAAATATCCATGGCCGGTGAAGTGGTGGGGATTACCGCCAGATCACGCAGATCATAGGCGCCGGTTTTAATCAGTTTGGTGAGAACATTATTGTTATTGGAGGCGATTAAAATCTTCTCAACCGGCAGGCCCATTTTCATGGCGTAATAGCCGCCCAGTGCATTGCCGAAGTTGCCGCTGGGTACATCCAGATACACCTTGTCACCCATGTTGATGGCAGCTTGACGCACCAGTTCCAGATAGGAATGGATATGGTAGATAATCTGAAAAATAATGCGGCCAAAGTTGACCGAGTTGGCGGCGGATAATTTAATATTTTTCTGCTTCAGTTTCTGTTTGAAATGATCCGAACCCAGCAGGCGCTTTAAGGCGCTTTGGGTGTCATCAAAATCACCCTTAACCCCAATGACTTTCAGATTGGCGGCATCTTCGGTTACCATCTGCAAACGCTGTACATCGGAGGTGCCTCCGTCCGGGTACATGCAGGCGACTTTGACATTGGCGCGGTTTTTAAAGGTTTCCAGTGCGGCCGGGCCGGTATCACCGGAGGTGGCGGCGAGGATTAAATATTCTTCATTGCGTGACTGGGCAATGGAGGACAGCACAATGCCGAAAGGTTGCAGAGCCATATCCTTAAAGGCGCGGGTGGGGCCGTGATATAGCTCGCTGACATATAAATCATCTTCCACTTTGATAACCGGCACCGGGTTTTTCGGATCATCGAACTGATCGTATAAATCCAGTGCCTGATTAATCACAGCCTCATCAATATCAATTGCAAAAGCCCTGAGCAGATCCCGAGCCAGTGTTTTGTAGTCGGAGCTCAGGTGCTTCTGTAAAAAATCCTGCCCCAGATCCGGCAGGCTTTCCGGTGAGTAGATGCCACCATAGGATGAAATAGGGCTGAGAATGGCCTGGGAAAAACTGACACTGGCCGGATGCTGGCCATCATTACCACGGGTTTCGATAAAGTTCATATTGGCTTCCGCTAAAAAAATTTGTGCAATTATATCGGATTCCTTGGTGCCCTGCTTCAGTTCTGCAACAGGGCGGCCAGCAGGCCAACCAGGCCACCGAATACACCGCCCCAGACCACCAGCCAGCCAAGATGCTGCTGAATCATCTGCTGCACCATCTGTTTTACCAGCTGGGGGGTGAGTTCATTGAGCCGTTGCTCGATAATGGCGCTGATCTTGTCGCTAATGTCGTCCATCACATCCGGTTGTTCCAGCTCGTCCTTGAGCATTTCAGAAAACGTCTCGTCTTCGGTAATCTCGATCAATGACTGACGCATATGATCGATAAAAGAATCCTTTAAGGGATGCAGGGCTTCTTCGCCTCCAAACATACCCAGCATACTGCCAAAGGAAGACTCCATGACGGTGGTTACCAGCGAATCAAAGGCCGGTTCCAGGTTTACCTTTTCAATCACCGGTTTGAGATGCAGTTCGGCGGCCGCGCCACTGCCCTGGCTGAGAAAACGGTCGATATTCTCACGGGTAAAAAACTGCTCCATCATCAGATTTTTAATGGCCTGTTTGATTTCTTCAAAGCGGGCGGGAATCACCCCGGAGCCATAAAGGCCGGGCACTTTTTCAAACAGCATGTAAATGGCCAGCCAGTTGGTAATGGCGCCGGACAGGGCAAACAGGCCAATGCTTTGTAATAATGGATGGGGCAGTAATAGCCCGGCTGCAAAAATCAGCAGGGCAATGCCATTGGTTAATACACTTTTATTCACAGCTGGTACCTTTGAATGATGCCTCAGGGGGTGGATATTATATTCAATATGTCTTTCAAAATAAGGTCGGGATGGGTGTAATCAATATTGATCGGGTAATTTTTTTGCTGATGCTGTAATACCAGGGAAGGGTAGGAGTACACCTGTAAAGTCTGGCAAAAAAGCATTTCCTGGCGAAACAGTTCGGCAAGCTGTGTGGAGTAAAAATCTTTTGTAAACTGTTTTATATCCAGGCCGGTTCGGCGAGCGCACTGGATAAGTGTGTCATTGTCTGATGGATTCTGGCCGTGGCAGTAATAGGCCTGCTGAATGGCGCTGTTCATTTCCTCTTCGGCGTCCTGTAGCCGGGCAGCAATAACAGCCCGGCAGGCAGGGTAGGTGGAACGGCGCGGCTGGCACTGATCCCAGAAATCAAAATTAAATTTCGTGCCGGGAATTTCTTTTTGAATACTGCGCCAGGTATCCCGAATATTGATTTGCATTTCTTCGGGCATGGGCTGATCTGTATCCGGCGCCAGCCCGCCCAGACAATATTTTATTTCAACCGTATCGGGCAGCTGCTGTTTCACTTTTGTCCAGCAGGACTGAAATCCCCAGCACCAGCTGCACATGGGATCGTGGATATAATAGAGAGTTGTTGTGCTCATGGTGGCAGGTTACACTTTGCAGAGACTGTCTGGATTCTTAATATTCTGTCATATGGGTGAAATATGCCAACTAAAAAAAACAATATCAATACCGAAAAGCTGGATAAGGTGGTCGAGCAGGCCCGTAAAGATGCGGAAGCAAGGGGGCATGGTTATCGGGAACAGGCCTTAAAAATGTATCCCTGGATTTGTGGCCGTTGCAGCCGAGAATTTAACCGGGCCAATTTACGTGAGCTGACGGTGCATCATAAAAATCACGACCATGATTATAATCCAGCAGATGGCAGCAACTGGGAATTATTGTGTTTATATTGCCATGATAATGAGCACCAGCGTTTTGAAGAAGCGCTGGCCAATAAGGGTGTTTCAATGGGCGGCGCAAAAAAACAGGAGGCGACGTTTCAGCCATTTGCCGATTTAAAGGATTTGCTGGATAAGGGTTGAGCATCCCCTTATATAAATTCACGCTTTTCAAAGGAGAATCTGATCATGGTAAATGTGACTAAATGATCGTTATGAGAACCGGTAGCAACTAACAGGCTGGTGTGAAACTTTAAGCACGTACCTTCCTCAGGGGTATACGGGTAAGATTATGGCTGCCAGAGATCTACAGGTTTTAAATGTCTGGTAATTTATAAATGTTTTTATCGTTCAATAATTCAGGCCGCAGGGTGCAATCCTGTGGTTCAGATTGCTGAAAATTCTCTGTCAGACGGTCAGGACTTTATCAGCAGTCTTATAAGACGCTAGTCTCATTGTTTGTGTTAACTGGAAGCGCCGCGGGAATTCTTTTCCGCGGCGCTTTTTTGTGCCTTAAAAAGGTGGCGGGCAGTGGATGCTGATGGTTTGCTGAGTCAGGGGATGCGTCAATTCAAGCGCACTGGCATGTAATAATAAACGATCCGATTTTTCCGCAATGTCTTTGCGGGCATAAAAAACATCCCCCAGAATACTGTGCCCCGTAAATTGCATGTGTACACGCAACTGATGGCTGCGGCCCGTTTTGGGTATCAGTTCAAGTCGGCTGGTATTGTGTTTTTCATCATATTCAATCAGACGGTATAAGGTCAGGCTGGGTTTACCCAGATCTTTGTCGATTTTTTGCAGTGGTCGATTAGGCCAGTCACAGATTAAAGGCTGATTGATTTCACCCTGGGGCGCCTGCGGTTTTCCATTAACAACCGCAATATATTTTTTATGGATTTTACGGGCCTGAAATAGCAGACCGATTTCTCTTTGCATTGCCGGGTTCAGGGCAAAGATTAACAGCCCCGAGGTTGGCATATCTAGCCGGTGAGTAATCAGCGCCTGGGGGTATTCCTGCTGAACACGCCGGCTTAAACTGTCCTGTTTGTTTTCACCGCGGCCAGGAACCGATAGCAGCCCTGCGGGTTTATTGCAGACTAGCAGCTCATCATCCTGATAACATATATCCAGGCCGGTATGGGCGGGTGGGTGATAATGATCCAGATGATGGGGCATAAAAAATCTTTGGAGTGAAAGTGATAAAAATTAACGCCACTCGGCTTTTTACAGCCCCTTGCTATGACCATGGCGGGTGGTTTTTTGCGTGAAGAAGGGCTGGAGGCTGATTATATGCTGGCTACGCCCGAGCATAAAGTGGAAAACAGAATTCGCAGCGACCAGTGCCACCTGGCGTAGTTGGCAGTGGCTACCCAGTTTTACTGCGCTGGAACAACATCAGCCGGTAGATATTGTACACTTTGCGCAAATTAATCAGCTGATTTCCCGGTGCTGGGAATATGCTCAGATGATTGTTGAGCATTCGTGTGTATCATAATCAATATGATAAAATTTATCCGCGAAACAGTTAAAGGAAGTCCTATGTTGCGATCAGTGTGTTTAATGGCTGTGCTGTTTTTTTCCGCACAGCTGCAGGCATCGACACAGTTATTTAAAATGGTTTACCCCTATGCACTGTTGTCAGATGTTGCCTACAGCAGTGTTGATAAAATTCGATCACTGGTGGAAGCGCAAGGTTATCAGCTGGATTATGCAGCCGCATTGCCCGGTTATGAGGTGGCATATTTTATTGCCAGCAATGCACAAAGCCATCAGCAGATTATCAGTGTTCGGGGCAGCACTAATCTGGATCATGTCATGTTAAATATGGCGGTGCGGCTGGTTTTTGATCCCCATATTGGTATTCGTTTGCATCAGGGATTTGGCCATACTGCCGCTGCCCTGTATCAGGATGCACGGCCCCATCTAAAACCGGATTACACTATCAGCACCACGGGGCATAGTCTGGGTGGTGCTGTGGCATTAATACTGGCGATGCATTTGAATGCGGATAATTACAAGCTGGATAAAATCATTACATTCGGGCAACCCAAGGTAACCGATATGAACGGGGCGCAGCGTTATACCCATTTGAATATTTTGCGGGTCACCACAGAAAAAGATCCTGTGCCATTGTTTCCACCCTTTAGCATTATGGATATGAAAATGCCGGAAGTTTACTGGCATGTGGGTAATGAGCTGTTACTGTATCCAGGCTTTGCCTACTCGCAACTCAGTGCCGGTGATAGTATGTTGCGGGCAGCGGATTTATTTACCCAGATGCCGGATGAAAATAATATCCGGCATCATTATATGAGCAGCTACCTTAAGTTGCTTGTTCCCAAATTAAGCAATGCAGCCTTTGTTCCCTATAAAAGTATGGCCAATCCTTTGAACTGGATTTTTTAATGAATTTAAGTTTAATGGATCTGGTCTGGATGGCAGTATTTGCCGGTGCTATTGTCTATTGGTTAAATGCCATGCGTGCCAAGGAAATTGCCCGCGCAGCAGGTAAACGATTATGCCAGCAGGCAGGGATGATGATTTTAGATGATACGGTGTCATTAAAGCGGGTGAGGCTGAAGCGCAATAGTAATGGGCAGCTGGATTTTCAACGGGACTATGAATTTGAATTTACCTCTGATGGTGAATACCGTTATAAAGGTGAGCTGCATTTTCTGGGCAGGCAGTTGTTAAAGGCAGATTTGGGGGTTTACCGGGTGCCTTGAGTTTTTGTTTTTTGATGCGAAGGCGAAAAGGTTGCGGAGAAGGCCGGGTGTTTTTTGTCACAGAGGCACGGAGGCGCAGAGGTTCCTTAACTGTTAAAACATATAAAATTCAATAGCATTAGCTCCCCTCTTTAACAAAGAGGGGCTGGGGGAGATTTGAAATCGTTCCAGTTAAAATACTGTGTTTATAGAAGACTCAAAGCTGAAAGTTTTTAAATCCCCCTCATTCCCCCTTTGAAAAGGGGGAGGCTTTGTGTGCGATCCCGTCTTTCCGAAGGGA
Source organism: Gammaproteobacteria bacterium (assembly GCA_026998145.1). GTDB lineage: Bacteria > Pseudomonadota > Gammaproteobacteria > SZUA-229 > SZUA-229 > JALTRC01. The sequence continues at coordinate 437 of JALTRC010000197.1, read as the reverse complement.
GCTTTGTGTCGGTTCCATATTCTTCGCGATCTTTGCGCCTTCGCGTCAAAAATTCCCTGACCAAAACTCTGTGTTAATTATTATTTCTTCTTTAAAGCTACAGATTCAAAATCAATACCATCCCAGCCATTGCGCATAAAGTTGCGGATATTGCCATGGTCATCACCATCAGGATGTTTTAAAACATCATCACGATAATATTGCCCAAAGCAGGCCAGGGTTTCTTCTTTGTTCAGTTGATTGATTTTTGCAAAGGCAAATATTTTGCAGGAGCCTTCATTACTGCCGGCGGTATTGGTAATTTTGTTATCCCCCAGTCCATTGCTAAAGGTGCTGGGCTGGTAGTGATAATCCTGTTCAATCGTTTCCATTACCTCGGTAAACTCGACTTTATCCGGCGTGGTTTTAATTTTGATAATTAACTGTTCAGTGTTCAT
>JALTRC010000196.1 GCA_026998145.1 Gammaproteobacteria bacterium | reverse complement strand
TGGACGGGACGAGTTCTTCAATACAGACAAACTCGAGTTCAGATTGGGTTTGGGGGCGTTCTTTTAGCATACCCTATTATGAAAAAGTCCCAGCCTGATGGCTAGGACTTTGTCAGCAGTCTGAGCCGCACAATCGTGCGGCTTTTTTTGTTCAGCATAAAGTGTTATTTTGGCCTATATATCTTGTAAGCCTTGAACAACAGGCTTTCATCCCCACCTGACAGTAAAGTTATCTATAAATAGGCCCCACGTGGTATGTGGTGGCAAAAATCGAGGTCTGGATTGTGTCTGAAGACAATAATGATGAAGTAAAAACCGTTGAATACGAAGGCAGAACGCCTGTACTGCCATTGCGGGATGTGGTTGTTTATCCCCATATGGTGATCCCCCTGTTTGTTGGCCGTGAAAAGTCTATCCAGGCGCTGGATGCGGCCATGTCAAAGGATAAGCAAATTGTACTGGTTGCCCAGAAGAGTGCAGAAACCGATGATCCGGGTATTAAGGATGTTCATGAAGTGGGCACTCTGGCGACAATTCTTCAATTGCTTAAACTGCCGGACGGCACGATCAAGGTACTGGTGGAAGGCGCCAAACGTGTTTTGATTGATGATATGTATGAAGATGAGGATTTCTTTACGGCTGATTTTACCGTGCTGGAAGATGATGCTTCATCTGCGCCCAAAGAGCTGGAAATATTATCCCGCTCCATCATGGGTGTTTTCGACCAGTATGTGAAACTGAATAAAAAAGTCCCCCCTGAAATTTTAACCTCCCTTTCCGGTATCGATGATCCTGCCCGCCTGTCTGATACGGTAGCGGCGCATATGTCTCTGAAAATCGAGGAAAAACAGAAAATTCTGGGTATTTCCAATGTGCATGAGCGGCTGGAATATCTGCTGGGCATGATTGAAGCGGAAATTGATTTATTACAGATAGAAAAGCGCATCCGTGGCCGCGTTAAGCAGCAGATGGAAAAAAGCCAGCGTGAGTATTATCTGAATGAGCAGATGAAAGCCATCCAGAAAGAGCTGGGTGATATGGATGATGCGCCGAATGAAGTGGAAGACCTGCAAAAGAAAATTGATAAGGCGGGCATGAGCAAGGAGGCCAAAGAGAAAGCTAATGCCGAGCTGAACAAGCTGAAAATGATGTCGCCCATGTCCGCAGAAGCCACCGTAGTGCGCAACTATATTGATGCGCTGGTGGGCTGTCCGTGGAAGAAACGCAGCAAAATTCGTAATGATCTGGCAGAAGCCGAGAAGGTGCTGGATGAGGATCACTATGGTCTTGAGAAGGTCAAGGAGCGCATTCTTGAGTATCTTGCAGTGCAGCAGCGGGTGA
>JALTRC010000195.1 GCA_026998145.1 Gammaproteobacteria bacterium | reverse complement strand
GCATATTAATATCGATAACCGCGCTAATCACACCCAGCTTGGCCCAGAAGCCAACTGCCGGCGGAACACCGGCCATGGAAAACATAATGCTCAGCATAATAAAGGCAAACCAGGGGCTGCGCTGATTCAGGCCTTTAAAGTCATTTAAGGTATCAGCTTCAAAGCCACGACGGGTGAGCAGCAGGATCATGCCAAAAGCACCCAGCGACATAATCGCATACACCAGGGTATAGAAAAGCGCGGCGGAATAGCCATCGGCGGTACCGGCCAGCAGACCTAACAGAATAAAGCCCACATGGGAAATAGTTGAGTAAGCCAACATACGTTTTAAACTGGTTTGGGCAATCGCCACCACATTACCCAGGCCCATGGAAAGCACGGCCAGTATGACCATCATGCCCTGCCAGTCCGACTGTAAACTGCCCAGACCTTCAATCAGCAGTCGCACAATCATGGCAAAGCCGGCAATTTTTGGTGCCGTGGCCAGAAAGCTGGTCACGGTAGTGGGTGAACCGTCATACACATCCGGCAGCCACATATGAAACGGCACGGCGCCCAGCTTAAAGGCCAGACCAATCACCATAAAGACCAGACCAAATACCAGCACCGTATTCATTTCACTTTGCGCTGAAATGGCTTTGGCCACTTCGGCAATATTAAGCGAGCCGGTCATGCCGTAAACCATGGACATACCATAGAGCAACATGCCCGATGCTATGGCGCCCAGCACAAAATATTTCATTGCCGCTTCCGAGGCACGGGCATTATCCCGGTCAAAGGCCACCATGGCGTAAAGGGAAAGGGAAAGCAGTTCCAGCCCCAGATACAGGCTTAAAAAGTGGGCGGCGGAAATCATCATTAACATGCCCAGGGTGGCAAACAGCCCCAGTACATAAAACTCGCCCTTGAATATATTGCGATCATTCAGGTATTCGCGGGAATACACAAACACCACAAAAATAATCGACAGCACAAACAGTTTTAATAAATTGGACAGGGCGTCACTGATATAAATACCATTAAAGGCGTATTCCGTCATATTGCTGCTGCCCGCCACAATCAGCAGAGTAATCAGCAGGCTCAGCTGTGACAGAACATAAGTAACATTGCGTCTTTCATCCGGTAAAAAAACATCCACCACCAGCACAATACAGGCCATGGAGAGCAGGAAAATTTCCGGCCAGGCAATTGTATAATTCAACATTTCCACAGTCATATTTATTTACCGACGCTATAATTTGGATACAGATACATGCTGTAACAGGTTATTGACTGAAGCGTGCAGCACGTCCAGTAATGGGGCGGGATATAAGCCCAGAGCCAGCACTGCAACGGTCAGGCT
>JALTRC010000194.1 GCA_026998145.1 Gammaproteobacteria bacterium | reverse complement strand
GTCATTAAATCTTTGGATAAAATAATTTTTCCTTTGTAATTTTCTCGAATTAAGCGAATAGTTTCTGGCTTGTTATTTATTGTTCTTAACATAAAGTGGGCCAGTAATAATTTTTTTACATTGGCCTCGGCTGCTATTTCACCAATGGTTTCGGGTGTCATATGTAAATTTCTGGCTGTAAAGCTCGCCTCCTGCGGTATGGCATTATTGGCCACCAGTAAATCGGTGTTTTTTGCCAGTTTTTGCAAGTTTCCACTACTGCCATTCATGTCACCGCTAAAGCTAATAGAACAGCTTTTATAATTGACCCGCCAGGCAAGTGCAGGCACTGGCCCGTGAATAACATTAATGGCTGCAATGGAAAGATCAGGGCTTAATTGTTTTTTCCATATATGATTATCTGGCGAAATGCTTTTTGCCTGAATTAAAAATTCTGTGGATGACTGTTGCCGGTAGTTATCGGATAAATAAGGATAGGCGCTGTTTTGATTATCATTAAACAGGGCGGATACAAACTGTTCCGTTGAGGGAAAATCGCCACCGGAAGAAGGCCCGAAAACAGGCAAATTCTGATTGCGGCCGGTAAAGTAGCTCGCTTTAATATAAACGGGAAAGGCGGCCGAATGATCCACATGAAAGTGACTGAATAAAATAGCCTTCAGGTCATTAAAGTTGGCTGATGATTTTTCAAAATTAAGGCTGCTGCCACCACCCGCATCAAACATAATGGTGGCTTTATGATTGATCCAGACTAAAAACGAAGCGGATGCCAGATTGTCATTTATTTCCGGGCCACCGGAACCGAGAACCTGTAGATAAACATGCTGGCAGTCTGGATTGTTTTTCAGCTTAGCTGCATATAGTGATGGATAAAATAATATGCAGGCTGCCAGGGAGCATCTGATTAACTCTGGACGAAACAGTTTGCGTTTAAAATGCGTGGCATCAAGGCGTCGAATCGCACCCAATAGCAGGCTATTGGGAAGATTGGCAACGCAGAGGCCGCGTATTTTAAATGTGAAATGTGAGTTCATGAGTTATTCAGAGGCTCCCTGCAATAGCCAGCTGAAAAAAAGCGCTTACAGGTCTGTTATATTTTATTGGCACAAGGCTGTTTTTTAGTCGAAATCAAACAGGAATAACAGGCTGGCGGTGAAGGCATCGCTGCTGTTAATAAACACGCCATCATATTCGTAATGATTCCATTGTAATCTTAACTGTCGATCAGCACTGCCGTATAAATTGATATCCAGACCGCCACCATAGGTAATATCAACTGCATTATTAATGGTGGTTAAATTATCCGAGCTTTCAGAAATATCCCAGAAAATAGCGCCCATGCG
>JALTRC010000193.1 GCA_026998145.1 Gammaproteobacteria bacterium | reverse complement strand
CAGGGTCTTTTACATTGAGAATGCGAAAGTCACTGAGTTTAAATATACCGTCATCTATCATGCGCAGCAGTGTTTCGGATCTAACAGTGGCTGCATCTATCTTCCGGTTATAGACAGCCAGAGCAATTTTATCCTGAGGGAAGCCACTAAATTTTAGCGCAGAGAAATCGCTAAAAGGATTGATATTATGGTGAGATAGCTCAAGCCATGACATTTGAAAGCCGCCAAAAGCACTGGGGCTAACTGCCATAAATGATTTTCCTATCAGGTCTTCCAGCGTATATATAGTATTATTATCTGAGCGGGTAAATATAACCGCACCAAAGCGCGTGCGTATTTTCTGCTTGAGCTGTGTTTGCATGGTAACAATTCTGGATATGCCATATTTTGATTCCAGCAATACATAGTGACCGGGGTTTGTCAGGGTGAAACTGAGCCGGTTGTCTTTGATTGCCGCAGTGAGTTCAGGCAGATTAAGCGGAATAATTTCGAAAACATAACCGTTTAACTTATTGGACAGGTAATCTGCGGTTTGATGCCAGCGGTTAAGGGCTTTATCCTTTCCCCGATAAGCCAGTACGCCGATTTTTATTAATTTTTCATGGCTTTGAGCAGCGGCTATAGAAAAGCTGGCTACGATAAGCGTGATTTTGACTAAATTGATTAGCGCCTTATGCATATACAGATAAATCTCACCGGGGCTTGTTATATTCCTTTATTTCATCTGTTTAATGCAACGTGAAAATATTTATCGCTAATATATAAATATAATGGAATAAAATGCCCCGCTTATGCATCTATAGTCGAATTTTCATTTTTGCCTGTACATACCTGATTACGACCATTATTTTTAGCCTGGTATAAGGCATGATCGGCTGATGAAATAAGATGGGAGAGAAGAGACTGTTTGCTATCAGAAGAGTGGTGAGACTTTGAACAGCTGATGCCGCAGCTAACGGTAATTTGAATGAACTGATCTTCCCATTTTACCGGTGATGCTTCGCTGGCATGACAGATTTTTTCAGCCAGCTTAATTGATTCATCTATACTGGATGTCAGGCTCAGAATAAGAAACTCTTCACCACCCATACGAAATAAATAGTCATTGGCTCGGGTGATTTTTCGCAGCAGATCAGAGAACTGAATCAGACACTGGTCGCCGGCTATATGACCATATTTATCATTTACTTTTTTGAAAAAATCAATATCACATAAAATGGCGCACAGAGATAACTGGCTACGCTCTGCCTGAGCCTGAAGTTTAGGGAAAATATCCGCCAGATGTCGCCGGTTATATAACTGGCTTAGCTCATCGGTTATGGAAATCTTTCTGAGCTTTTCATTG
>JALTRC010000192.1 GCA_026998145.1 Gammaproteobacteria bacterium | reverse complement strand
GTTTCGCCTTTTTCAGCGCGGCCAATCATCGCAATGGTGCTGTTTACTTCAGAAAATTCATTCAGGGTTTTTTCCACCTCTTTTGATATTTCAATAGAGGTTTCCAGCGAGGTTGATGGAATGGATACAATGCGCCACATAATAGAACCTTCCTGTAACTGTGGCATAAACTCCTTACCGAGAAGCGGAAATAAAGCCAGGCTGGCCATTAATAAGGCAATCGCCGAAGTGACCACCTTGCGTTTATTATTCAGCGACCAGTTTAGTACGGGCAGATAAACCTGCTTGATGCGGCGCACCAGCCAGGTATCTTTTTCTTCCTTGGGTTTTAGAATCATTGCTGCCAGCACCGGAATAATGGTGAGAGTTAAAAGCAGCGAGCCGGCCATGGCAAAGCTGATATTAAACGCCATGGGTTTAAATAATTTACCTTCCAGACCGGTTAAACTGAACAGGGGCAGGAACACCACAATAATAATTAAAATAGCAAAGGCTATCGGGTTGGCCACTTCACCTGCCGCTGCCAGCACCGCCGCGGTACGATTAACCTGCTCACCCTTTTCTTTTCGTTCGGCCATAATACGAAAGGCATTTTCGGTGAGCACCACAGCCCCATCAACCATCATGCCGATGCCAATGGCCAGACCGGCCAGTGACATTAAATTAGCACTCAGGCCCATTTGCGCCATCATAATAAAGGCAATCAACATGGCCAGGGGTAATGCGGCAATCACCACCAGTGCGGAGCGTATTTCCCCAAGAAACAGAAACAATATAATGGCAACTAAAACTGAGCCTTCGATCAGCGCATTTTCAGCTGTCTTTACGGCTTTTTCCACCAGATCAGTACGATCATAAATGGGCTTGATTACCACGCCTTCCGGCAGAGCCGATTTCACCACTGCCATTTTCTGTTTGACATTATCCACCACGTCTTTGGCATTTTCGCCAATACGCGCCAGCGCCATGCCCAGCACCACTTCCTTACCATCACGGGTAACCGCACCGGAGCGCAGAGCCGGCAGTTGAGAAATCGTGGCCACCTGGCGCAGATACACCGGCGTGCCATCTTCCACCTTCACCACAATATTGCCAATGTCGGCTTCATCTTTTACCAGCCCCAGACCACGCACCAGATACTGTTCCTTGCCCTGATTAATATACTGGCCGCCCACCTGACGATTATTGCTTTCCAGCAGCTCAATAACATCCTTGAAACTCAGCTGATATTCAATCAGTTTCAAAGGATCTATGACCACCTGAAACTGCAATTCCTGACCACCCCATGACATTACATCATCCACACCCGGTGCTGTGCGTAACATGAGTCGCACGCTCCAGTCCTGCACCGTGCGTAAATCCATATCCGTAATATCGGCATTGAGTTTTTCATCTGCCCGTTCCACCGTATACCAGAACACCTGCCCCAGCCCAGATGTATTCGGCCCCATTTCCGGCGTACCATAACCTTCGGGAATGCGATCGGATATTTCCTGCAAACGTTCCATCACCAGACGTCTGGCAAAATAAATATCCATACCGTCTTCAAAATATACGGACACATAAGACAGACCAAACAGGCTCACCGAACGGATTTCCTGCACGCCGGGCAAACCGGCCATGCCGGACTCCACCGGAAAAGTCAGCAGCTGTTCAATATCTTCTGCCGCCAGTCCATCCGCCTCGGTATACACATTTACCTGTACCGGCGTTACATCGGGAAAGGCATCAATAGGAATGGTGCTAACCGCTTTCCAGCCCATAAAAGCCACTACCATAAAAATAATAATGACCAGAAATTTATAGCGCAGAGACGCTTCAACCAGTTTATTTAACATGATTCATCCCCCGCCTAGTCTGCATCGCCGATTTGCGATTTCAGTAATAATGACTTCAGCAGAAACATGCCGCGGGTCACAATCTCATCACCTTTTTTCAGGCCGTTTTTAATTTCAATCCAGCCATTTCTCAGCGCACCGGTTTCCACCAGCTGGGGATAAAGTTCCTTGCCATCGAGCATAAAAACAACCTGCTCACCCTGTAACAAGGTCACCGATGATTTGGGCACCGCCAGCACTTCATGACCGCTGGCGGTTTGTAATGCCACTTTTACAAACTGACCGGGGCGTAATAAATCCTGCTGGTTATTGATTTCAATACGCACCGGCAGGGTGCGCGTGGTTTCATCAATCCGTCGATGCACCTGCACAACTTCCCCCGGCAGCCATTGATCTTTTGTAAGATTGATTCGTGCAGTGACTCCCGGTTTTATATTGCTCGCATCCACCGGATCAATCTGGGTTTCAACCCAGAGGATAGATTCATCACTGATTTCCATTAATAACTGCCCCGGCTCCACCACCTGGCCCAGCTCAAACTGATCGCTGATAACCGTGCCATCCTGAGCGCTTAAAAGATTAAACATGCCGGTAGCTTTTGAGGCATCCCCCTGTTTTAACAGGGCATTAATCTGAGAATCTGTAATGCCATAGGCCAGCGCTTTTGCATAAGCCTGCTGACGATTAACCTGGGCTGCAATATAACGACGCTCAGACACCACCTTGCGCCCCAGTTTTTTAACCCGCTGCCATTCCCTGTCCGCCACCAGTAGCTGACTTTGTGCATCAGCCATCTCCACACTGGACAGGGTCAGCAATTTCTGCCCGGCCTTAACCTTATCGCCCATTCGGGCATAACGCCTGATCACCTGCGAAGGGATGCGTGTGGTTACCTGCGAGCTGCGATAAAGATTAACGGTGACTTCACCTGGGGCAATAATTTCTTCGTTCAGTTTTCGCAATTGCACAGGTGAGGTTTTTATCCCCATTTGCTGACGCTGTTCGGCGCTCATTTCCGGTATACCCTGAGCTTCCTCACCTTCCTCAGCAAAAACCGAGTGGCTGAATATTACGCAAAACAAAAATAAAATATGACGGCCTGGATAATTTTTTCTGACTGACTTCATGATCTTCTCCACCTGATAAGGTGTATTAAATTTATGCAGCCTGTAAAACAGGACTGCCTGATTTTTTAATGATGGGTTTTCACAGGCTCAGGGCGCTATGAAAAATATAAAGAAGTATGTCTTGGAGGATAGGTTGGGGGTTTTATAAAAAAGGAATAATAAATAAAGTCCGCCTGCTCTACCTTGCCATCATTACCATGGATAACAGTCGAATGATTTTGATAATCAATATAATTAAAATGACTCCAGCCCATACAAAATGAATCGCAATGACTATTTGTATGCTCATCATTAGCCGCATGATCGGCTGAATCTGCATTTAACGCACTTGCATGATGGGTAGAAAATTCATCACTCAAACTACAGGCGTCCATAGCCCAGGCAATATTGCTAAATACAATATTCAGGCTGACCAGTAGCATAATGATTGAAGGTATTTTCATCTTATGTTTTAAGCATTCGCAGGCCGCTGGCAATAACAATAAACTCACTGGCCTCATGGGCCAGCACGGCAACGGGTAAAGTAAATACACCGGCAATAGCGCCAATGACCAGAGAACCAATCACCAGCACAGAGAGCATTAAATTTTGCTGAATGATCCGCCAGTTCCGGTGGCTAAAATGAATTAAATAGGGCAGGCGGGAAAGGTCATCGGCCATTAATGCAACATCTGCGGTTTCCAGCGCCACATCGGTTCCTGCTGCCCCCATGGCAATTCCCACATGGGCAGCGGCCAGTGCAGGCGCGTCATTAACGCCGTCCCCAACCATGGCAACCCGGCCATATTGTTTATCCAGCGCCTCCACTTTTTCTTTTTTATCTTCCGGTTTCAGCTCTGCAAATACTTCATCAATTCCCGCCTGAGCGGCAATGGCATTGGCGGCCAGCTGGTTATCCCCTGTTAACATAATAATTTTTTCTATGCCGGCCTGCCGTAGTTCACTGATAGCTGACGTCACTTCAGGGCGCAGTGGATCCATGACCGCAAGCAAACCATAAAGCTGCTGCTCACTACCCAGCAGAATAACCGTATTACCCGCCTGCTGTAATTCGCTAATCTGCCCTTTAATATCCTTTAAATCTATTCCCAGTTCGCTAAATAAATCCGGTTTACCGATATACACCTGTTCCGTCTTCTGCTCGTATTGCACCAGCCCTCTGGCACCGGCACCGGTCAGTGACTGAAAATCATCGGCGGCAAGTACATCAATATTCTGTGCATTGGCATATTGAATAATCGCTCTGGCCAATGGATGTTGTGAGCGACTTTCCAGTGCGGCGGCCATGGCCAGCAACTGCCGTTCCGGTACTCCATTTAACGGCACTATATGGCTTAACTGGGGCTGGCCCATCGTCAGGGTGCCGGTTTTATCCAGCGTCATCACCCGCACTTTTGCCAGATTCTCCAGATGCACGCCGCCTTTAATCAGTATGCCATTACGCCCCGCTGTTCCCATGGCGGCAACCAGTGTAATGGGAATGGAAATCACCAGTGCACAGGGCGCGGCCGCCACAATAAAAACCGTGGCACGCATAATCCATTCCTGCCAGGGCTGATTAAAAAATAGCGGCGGTATAATCGCCAGCAGCACACCCATCGCCAGCACCGCCGGACTATAGCGGCGTCCAAACCGCTCAATAAATCGCTGACTCTGGCCCTTGCTACTCTGGGCATCTTCAACCAGCTGAATAATACGCGCCAGTGTATTATTCTCCGTGGTTTTAGTGACTCGAACCGTTAAAGCCCCCTCCCCGTTTAAGGTAGCGGCAAAAACCGTATCACCGACATTTTTTTCCACCGGCACCGATTCACCTGTAACCGGCGCCTGATTCAAACTGGAATGCCCCGCTATAATTTCCCCATCAGTGGCCACCGCTTCACCGGGCTTCACAATAAAAACATCACCGGCTTTAAGCTCATCGGCTGGCACCACAATTTCCCTGCCATTTTCAAGTAGCAGCGCTGTTTTAGGCGCCAGCTCCATCAGGGCGCGAATGGCATTGCGGGTACGCTCCTCCGTATAACCTTCGGCCGCTTCAGAAATGGAATAGAGAAATACCAGCATCGCCGCTTCAGCCCATTCCCCCAAAAGCCCTGCGGTAATCGCCGCAACCGCCATTAAAATTTCAATGCCGATCTGCCACTCTTCCAGCAGGGTTTCAATGCCCTCGCGGATGAAATACCAGCCGCCAGTCAGCACTGCCAGCAAATATACTGCCGTTGCCATCCCCTCTGAAAGCCCCAGCATGGAGCCAAAAAAGCCAAAGGCCAGTAAGATGCCCGATAAGGCGGATGTCACTACCTGCGGATTTCGCCAGGGCGGCGGCATGGGCTGTCCACTGGCAACAGCATCACAACTGGGGCATGTCATATCTATTCTCCTCCGGCTTTAAGATCAGGGCTTAGAATGCCCACCCGACAGCGGCCATCCTGCCGCAGCGTCATACGCTGATTAAAGTTTTCCAGATCCCTGCGGTAAATACCCTGCGGGTCCGGCAGGCCGCGCACCAGTTCATAAAAAGACTGAAGATAGTCCGGCTCGGATGTCAGCCGGTGATAAACCCAGCGGCCTTCCTTCTGGGAACTGAGAAAACCGGTTTGCCGCAGCACCTTAAGATGACGGGACAGCTTGTACTGGGGTTCAAGCAGGGCATCCACCAGCTCACACAGGCAGATTTCCTGCCCGCTTGTGGCCAGCAGACGAATAATACGCAAGCGGCTTGTATCAGACAGTGCCTGAAACAATGATTCCGGGGTAATGGTTAATAGATGCATAGTTGCATGATAGCGCAACTATTACCATTGAGACAAGCTAGCCCTGAATCAATAAGGTGATTCCCCACTGTTGACTCTATGCATATATAAGCGTAGAAATAATTTACACTTCACCGCCTATACAGGCCAGGCAATGTGCTCAAAAGACAAACAGGCCCGGTTAATTGCCGCCATGATGAATGGTGATATTTACGATCACCCGGCAGACAATCTGCAATTAATCGAAACCCATATTTCCTGGGTCATTCTGGCCGGCAACTATGCGTATAAATTTAAAAAAGCCATTAATCTGGGGTTCCTCGATTTTTCCACCCTGGCCAAACGTCAGTTTTATTGCCAGGAAGAACTGCGCCTGAACAGGCGACTCGCTCCCGAAATTTATTTACAGCTAGTCCCCATCGGCGGCACACCGGAGCAGCCATGTTTAAATACCACCGACAGGCCCGTTGAGTTTGCGGTAAAAATGAAACGCTTTGCCCAGTCGGCTCAGCTGGATAATATGCTGGAACAGGGGCAGCTATCCTGCCAGCAAATCGATGCCATCGCCGTTTATATTGCAGACTTTCACACCCATACATCCATAGCCGATTCGCAAACAGACTATGGTAGCGCCCGGCAGGTTTACGCCCCAGTTCTGGAAAACTTTAAGCAGATAAGCGAAAGAATTAAAAACCTGGATTATCTAAAACATTTAAACAGGCTCGAACAATGGAGCCACACAAACTTTAATGCCCTTCAGGATGTTTTAAAACAACGCAAAAACCATCAGTTTATCCGTGAATGCCACGGCGATCTGCACTTACATAATCTGGCCTGGATTCACCATAAACCTGTGGCTTTTGACTGCATTGAATTTAACCCGGAGCTGCGCTGGATTGATGTGATTAGCGATACTGCTTTTCTGGTAATGGATTTAGATGCCCGACAGCAAGGCCATTTTGCATGGCGATTTTTAAATCAGTATTTACAGCAAAACGGCGATTACGCCGGGCTTCAAATACTGCGCTTCTATCTTGTGTATCGTGCACTGGTAAGAGCAAAAGTCGCCGCCATTCGACATAGCCAGCAGGACATCAGCCCCACAGAAAAACAACAGACTGAAAAAGAATTTTACGATTATTTACAACTGGCCGAAAACTATACCGTAAAAAACGCCACCGCTTTAATTATTACCCACGGACTTTCCGGTTCAGGCAAAACCACCATCACCCAGCCTTTGCTGGAAGAAATTGGTGCCATTCGTCTGCGCTCCGATATTGAGCGAAAACGCTTATTTGGTCTTAAAGCAGATGACTCAGGCGCAAGCCAGCCTGATACGGGCATTTATCATCCCGATAGCACAATAAAAACCTATAACAAATTAAAGCAGCTTGCCGAAACCAGTATAGATGCGGGTTACCCGGTTATTATCGATGCCACATTCCAGCAAGCTGAACAACGGGCAGCCTTTCAACAGCTGGCCATGCAGAAAAACTGCCCTTATATTATTCTGGATTTTACAGCGCCAGTAGAAGTCCTGCGCCAGCGCATAGCCAAACGCAAAAACGATGCATCCGATGCCACCATACAGGTGCTGGAAAAGCAGATATTAAACTGGCAAGCACTAAAGGAAAGCGAACAGGCTTTTGCTATTCATATTGATAGTGAAAACGAGCCGGATATCCCGTTAATTATTAAAAAAATAAAATCATGTTAACCATGCCTATGCTATTCATCATCAGATGAGCAAAGACACTCAATCAAACGCTCTACCTGCTGAGTGCAGCAACCACTCCCCATGGTGGCATAGGTTTGTTTTCTTACCTCGGCAACGGTGTTAGCTCCATCCACAATGGCATTAATAATATCTATTTTTTTCACTTCATTACAGGTGCATAGATTTTTGTGCAAGCTCTTTTTGAGAATCGGGGGAAGTTTATCAAGGGGATCGGCATTCATACTGAGGTTATTTTAAAAAATGGCTAATTGATGTATTAATTCTGGATATTTACAGTGCTGAAATCAAACTGACACGGTGTTGCCAACGAGGGATAACTACACTCAAGTATTTTTTTATGTATTCGAATTCACACAGCCAAGGTAGAGCGAATGGCTAACTTTTCGTGACTAATTCGGCGAGTGATTCAGTAAAGGGAATCAGGCTTCATGCATTCACATTCAGCCACTCTAAATACATTCCCGACCACGAGCCAGCACATCCACAAATCGTTGTTTGAGCTGATCATTATCTACCTTGCAACCGGCCACCACGGATGCCGCCCAGTCCAGATACGCCATACGGCGCTCACGGCTCCAGTCTGGTGGTGGGCTATGAGTGACATCAGTGACATTGGCGATCTTGTCGCATATCTTTACCAGGGCCGCTCCCGATGATAATTCCGGCGCATGCTCTATCTGCAATCGCTTGCGTTCCTGCTTGGGCAACGCCTTGTCATCGGTCAGTTCCTGGACCATAGAACAAACACGCTCTCCGAAAACCTCAGCCAGTTCAGCTGGCGCAGTCTCAGTATCTTCCAGTGTGTCATGCAACAGAGCAGCTGCTATGACTTCAGGATCAGTGACACCCGCCTGGGTGAGCTCATTGGCCACGGTAACCGGGTGGATGATATAAGGGGATGCTACATGATCTTTGCGGCGCTGATCCCTGTGCTTCAGGGCTGCAAATTTCGTTGCCCTGAGGATTAGAGCTGATGGTTCTTCCATACATGCCTCCTTGATTAACCAGACTTCAATTTAACATAATAATACGGCTGTGCAAGGCTGTGATTTATTCCATTAATACCTTAGTATTGAGCTGGACTTAAAACATAAACTAAAAGGAAAAAGATTGGCATTAACCTTCCACCCCAAACCAGGGATGATTCTTTTATGTGACTTTTCGCAGGGGTTTAAAGAGCCTGAAATGGTTAAGTCAAAAAGACCGGTTATTGTTCTCACACCTCCCATGCAGGGACGGGATCGGTTAGTGACGGTAGCTGCATTGAGTACGGTCAAACCACCTAAAATATTGCCTTGCCACTATCAAATACCTAAAAACTCAATGCCACAACTAGGCCGCTTCCAGAAGGATGATTCCTGGCTGAAAGGTGATATGATTTACACGGTAGGCTTTCACCGCCTTGATTTAATCATGCTAGGTAAACGGGGCGCCGATGGAAAGCGGATTTATTTCAGCCAAAGGCTTGGACGAGAACAAATGAAGTCTGTATATAGCTGTATCCTGCATGGCTTGAATTTGGGGCATTTGGGACAATATCTGTAATATATTGGTCACTTGATGGCCATTGCATGTAGTTATATACTGTATGTGTTCCTGCTCTACTTTGTATCAGGCATTCGAGACTGTACTAAGGCCCGCCCCGTACAGCCAGCCCGGCTATAACGATGACAAGTTTTGCTGGTGCTGAGTTCTAGCCACCTCCGGGTGGCTTTGTCGTTTCTGGCCTTCCAGAAATTGCTTCATCTCACCAAAATAAACTTAAACTATATATTTTATCCCGATACACAGAATCCCATAGCTACAAACAAAAACAGCCACTTAAATAAGCGGCTGTTTTTGCTATAAAATATGGTGGCAACACCGGGATTCGAACCTGGGACCCCATCATTATGAGTGATGTGCTCTAACCAACTGAGCTATGTTGCCTGAATCAAGGGCGCGAATTTTGCGGTTTCCCGACCCTTTTGTCAAGATAATTTACGCCCATCGTGGCTACTTATACATTGAAACGGAAGTGCATAACATCCCCGTCCTGCACAATGTAATCCTTACCCTCTACCCGCAGTTTGCCTGCATCTTTGGCCCCCTGCTCGCCTTTATATTCGATAAAGTCGTCGTAGGCGATGACTTCGGCGCGGATAAAGCCTTTTTCAAAGTCTGTGTGGATTACCGCTGCGGCCTGGGGGGCTGTGGCGCCTATGGCAACTGTCCAGGCGCGGACTTCTTTTACCCCGGCGGTGAAGTAGGTTTGCAGGCCAAGCAGGTTGTAGCCGCCGCGAATCACCCGGTTCAGGCCCGGTTCGTCCAGCCCCAGCTCATCCAGAAATTCATCTCTTTCTGCATCGTCCAGTTCAATCAGTTCTGCCTCAATGGCGGCGCACACGGGAATGACCACCGCGCCTTCCGCCTCGGCCAGTTTATTAACCTGATCCAGATACGGGTTATTGTCAAAACCGTCTTCATTCACATTGGCAATGTACATGGTGGGCTTGATGGTAAGCAGGAATAAATCACGAATCTGCTTTTGCTGATCTTCATCCAGCCCCAGTGTGCGCACCATGCCGCCATCATCCAGATGAGCCTTGAGCTTTTCCAGCACGACCATTTTGGCCTTGGCATCCTTGTCGCCGGATTTGGCCACCTTGCTGGTTTTGGCAATGGATTTTTCGACCGATTCCAGATCCGCCAGCGCCAGTTCTGTATTGATGACTTCAATATCGCTGGCCGGATCGACTTTATTATTCACATGAATAATGTCGTCATTATCAAAGCAGCGCACCACCTGGGCGATGGCATCGGTTTCGCGGATATTGGCCAAAAACTGGTTGCCCAGACCTTCCCCTTTGGAGGCGCCGGCTACCAGCCCGGCAATATCCACAAACTCCATGGTGGTGGGCAGGATGCGTTCCGGCTTTACGATCTCGGCCAGCTTTTCCAGCCGCGGGTCTGGCATGGGGACCACGCCCACATTCGGCTCGATGGTACAGAAAGGATAGTTCTCCGCCTGTATTTCGGCCTTGGTGAGCGCATTAAACAAGGTTGATTTACCCACATTTGGCAGGCCGACTATGCCACATTTAAAGCCCATATTGTTCTCCGCTAAATCGCCGGCCTGTGCCAGCCATCATCTTATTTACTGTGTAAACGGTGTACCGCTTTTTCCCAGCTGCCTTCTGCCAGCAGCGGCAGCACTCTGAGTGCATTATCCAGCGCTTCATCGATTGCCTGCTGTTCTTCTTTGGAGGCCCGGTGCAGCACATAATCGGCCACCCGATCCTTATGGCCGGGATGACCAATGCCAACACGCAATCGATGAAAGGCTTTGCCCATCTGGGCAATAATATCCCGCAGTCCATTATGGCCGCCGTGGCCACCGGCTGTTTTCAGGCGAATATCGCCCGGTGACAGATCCAGCTCATCATGAGCCACCAGTATATTTTCAACGGGAATTTTATAGAAGTTGGCCAGCTGACGTACCGACTGACCCGAGCGATTCATAAAGGTGGAAGGCTTGAGCAGCCAGATATCCCGGCCCTCAATCGCCACCTTGCAGACATCCCCTGAAAATTTTGTTTCAGGACGAAAAAACGCGCCTTTCTGGCGCGCAATTTCTTCGACGAACCAGAACCCGGCATTATGCCGGGTCTGTTCATAATCCCGGCCCGGATTACCTAAACCGACAATCAGATCGATGTGTACAGTTTTTGCGGCCATCCGGAACCTGGGCTACTCTTCGCCGCCTTCTTCAGCTTCTTCTGCTGCGGCTTCATCTTCATCAGAACCACCACGTGGTGCGTGAATCGCTACAACCACTTCGTCGTGATCGTCGCCCTGCTTCAGCGCAATCAGTTCAACACCTTTAGGCAGTTTCAGATCGGTTAAGTGCAGGGAATCGCCCATGTCCATTGCTGACATATCCACTTCAATAAACTCAGGGATATTCTTGGCCAGACACTCAATTTCAACTTCGTGCAGTACGTGACTAACCAGACCGCCATGCTTGGCACCTGGAGACACATCTTCACCAGTGAAGTGGAGTGGAACGTGGAAGTGCATCTTGTCCTTGGCGCTAACGCGCTGGAAATCCAGATGCATGGGGTCAACCTTATAAGGGTGATACTGAATATCACGCAGTACAACTTTTTCGGCTTTTTTGCCATCGATGCTCAGCTCAAGCACCTGTGAGAAAAACGCTTCGTCATTCAGATGAACACGAATATCTTTTGTTAAAACCGTCAGACTTGCGGGTTTTTTGCTGCCACCGTAAACGATAGCGGGCATTTTTTCCGTACGACGCAGGCGGCGGCTCGCACCTTTCCCCATGTCTGTACGGGCTTCTGCATTGATTGTAATAGCCATGTGTAGCTCCAGTTAAGTGCTCCATTGCTTGCGACCAGCAACAGGGCGGAAAAAAGAGCGCGAATTATACATGAAAGCGGGTGGATTACCCAGCGGAAAGTTTAGTGTATTCCCGCTTTCGCGGGAATGAGGAACTTTAAGGGAGAATTAAAGGCTTAGACACAGTGCCGCGCGGCGGCTGAAAAACTAATCCATATACATGGAGCTAACCGATTCATCGTTATGAATACGACGAATGGTTTCTGCCAGCATGGTGGCAATGGAAAGCTGGCGAATTTTAGTGCATGCCTGGCCCCGTTCAGTCAGGGGGATGGTATCGGTTACCACCAGCTCATCCAGCTCCGAGGCTTCGATATTATCAAT
>JALTRC010000191.1 GCA_026998145.1 Gammaproteobacteria bacterium | reverse complement strand
CTGGATAAAATAATCAACACATTAAATGCAGCGGTTTCTGATGGTGAAATGGAAATGCTTGAAGATGCAGACCAGATGGCAGATGAAATGCGTAAGGATTTCATAGCAGCGGCCGATCTGGATGATAAGTCAAGGAAAAGTCTTAATTATTTACTTCAGCAATTTAATGAATATTATGTCATTGCCCGAGCACTTACAGTGGGCATGATTGATGAAGTGTTATCCAGAGAACAAATTCAAAATAATATGAAAGCCATGTCGGAAAAAATTAATTTATTTCGAACAGGCTTAAATGATCTTAGAGACAAATCCTATAGTAGTTATGTACAGGCACTGGATAATACCCAGGCGTCCTCAGCAGCAGCGATGAATACCATGATAGTTGTAATTCTGATATGTGTGGCTGTATTAATCGTAACTGCTTTGTTTATTTCCAGAAAAGTATCGGGTAATTTACAGGCAGTAATTGAATCCCTGAGGAGGATTGCTTCAGGAGACTTAACCTGTGAACTGAAAACAAATAGTCGCGATGAGGTCGGGGAGGTTGTGGAAAGCTGCAATATTCTGGTTGAAAAACTTAGAGCAGCTTTAACCGAGGTGGCTAACTCAGCGGATAATATTGCATCTTCTGCGGAAACTCTTTTTAGTACGGCAGAGCAATCCAGTTGTCATGCTGTAGATCAACAAAGTCGTCTTGAACAAATTGCTACAGCCAGTAATGAAATGTCCAGCAGTATTCAGGAAGTTGCTGGTGCAACCTCCAATGCGGCAATGGCTGCAAATGCAGCAAACACTGAAGCAAATAAAGGCAGCAGTCAGGCCAATAAAGCGGTTGAAACACTTAATCGCATGCGAGCAGCGATTGAGCGTGGTGCAGGTGCTGTTGGTGAATTGCAGGTGGAAAGTAGTAATATTGGTACCGTGCTGGATGTGATTCGCAGCATTGCTGAGCAAACAAATCTGCTGGCTTTAAATGCTGCAATAGAAGCTGCGCGAGCGGGTGAAGCAGGCCGTGGCTTTGCGGTTGTGGCCGATGAGGTGCGAACCCTGGCTTCCCGCACTCAGGATGCAACCTCAGAAATACAGTCTATGATTGAAAAATTGCAGGAGCGCAGCACCCATACAGTGAGCGTAATGGAAGAATCTACCCGATGTTCAGATGAAACAGAATTGGCTGTCAATAATGGAGCGGCTGCATTAAAAAATATGTCGGAACATGCGATGAATATTAATGACCTGAATACACAAATTGCCTCTGCAACAGAACAGCAATCGGCCGTTGCTGAAGAAGTAAATCGGAATATACATGAAGTGAGTGAGTGTTCACGGCAAACGGCGGAAGAAGCCAGAA
>JALTRC010000190.1 GCA_026998145.1 Gammaproteobacteria bacterium | reverse complement strand
AGGGTCATCATACCGTTGATAGCACCACCCCATGAAGGAATGATCATCGCCAGTGAAATAGCCGCGCCTAAAGAACCGGTCCAGTCAGGCAGTGCTGTGTATTGCAGATGGTGAGCGCCTAACCATACATAACCGAAAGTCAGAGCCCAGAAGTGGATAACCGATAAACGATAGGAGTAAACCGGGCGTCCCGCCTGCTTGGGAACAAAGTAATACATAATGCCCAGGAAACCGGCAGTCAGATAGAAGCCTACTGCATTATGGCCCCACCACCATTGAATCATCGCATCCTGAACCCCGGAAAATACCGAGTAGGATTTGAATGCACTGACCGGAATAGCCAGGCTATTCACCACGTGCAGGTAGGTGATCATGATCATCATGGCAATAAAGAACCAGTTTGATACATAGATGTGGGAGGTTTTACGATTATAAACCGTCATAATGAAGTTTAAGCTGTATGCCAGCCATACCACGGCAATGGCAATATCAATCGGCCATTCCAGCTCCGCATACTCTTTAGCCTGAGTCAGACCTAAAGGCAGCGTGATAACCGCAGATACAATAATCAGGTTCCAGCCCCAGAAGGTAAACCATGCGATTTTGTCGCTCCACAGGCGAACACCACAGGTGCGCTGTACTGTGTAATAAGCTGTTGCCATTAAGGTACTACCCCCAAAGGCGAAAATAACCGCATTGGTATGTAATGGACGCAAGCGACCAAAGGTGATCTCTGCAATGTCCATATTGAGTGCTGGCCAGGCCAGTTCAGATGCGATAAACACACCGATAAATGTGCCTACCACGAGGTAAATAATCGCCATAACGGCGAACCATTTGACGACCTCAAAGTTATACTTTTGCTCAAGCGATGCTTGCACGGGATGTCTCCTAAATTTAAAAGCGGGCTAACCCGGTTTTAGAGATAATGAATTTTAGAACTTTTAACAGCAGAGACGGTCTGTTACTGGCAATAAATCAGGTGCTACGTAAACTTGATTCATTTCAGCCGGGCAAACAGGCCATAACCGCAGCTTTCTATATAGTTCAAAACCCCCTGTTTAGTTCTACCGTTTGTAGATTCAAAAACAATACCTTGTTATTGATGCGACAAACAATCGAACCGGTTCTTTCACGAGTCACCAGCTCTTACAACCCGCAGGCACGCGAGGTGTATTTGGGACACGCGACAGGACGGCGGCATTATACATGCCTAATGTGACTTTAATCACCCTCAGTTGATGATATAAGTCAAAATATTTCAGAGTTTTTTATAGTATTAGGAGCCTGTCATAGAGTCAAAGCCGTGATTGTCATTTTTGGCACGGATTTTAGTGTGGCGGAACAATCTTGCTCTTGAG
Organism: Gammaproteobacteria bacterium; assembly: GCA_026998145.1. Classification (GTDB taxonomy): domain Bacteria; phylum Pseudomonadota; class Gammaproteobacteria; order SZUA-229; family SZUA-229; genus JALTRC01. Next base: position 10,835 of record JALTRC010000190.1, on the reverse strand, counting down.
AAATTAGACGCAGCCAGTAGACTGTAGACAATTTATCAGGAACAGTCCTCATGGCAATGCTTATTCAATCCCTTGATGGTGTCGTGGTTAACCGCTTTGAAATCGATGCGGCAGGGCTACAGTTCGGCCGTGGCACGCAAAACCAGGTGCAGATTGATGATCTGGCTGTCAGCGGCGAGCATGCCCGTATTAGTCAGTACCAGAATGAGCAGGGGCATATACTGTATCTGCTGGAGGATCTGGGCAGCACCAATGGCTCCTTTATTAATGAGCAGCAAATTAGCGGCCCTCAGCAATTGCATCACAAAGACGTGATTCGCATTGGCTGGAACAGTTTTACCTTTATGGATGAAGATGAGGTGGATATGGAAAAAACCAGTAAAATCAAAAAAAGCTGGATTCCCGGCGTTTACTATTCCAAAGACAAATAATGCTCGTCGAGCTGATTATTCTGCTAGTGGTGGTGGCACTGGTGGTGCTGGCCCTGAAAACACCCTACAAAGGTAAAAAATAATGCCACAGTCGGCAGTGAATATTCTGCGCCATGTTTTCGGCTATGAGGACTTTCGTTTTCATCAGGCTGATATTATCGACCAGCTGGCACAGGGGCGGGATGTGGTCGCCCTTATGCCTACCGGCGGCGGTAAATCCCTGTGTTACCAGATTCCAGCCTTAATGCGCCCCGGCGTGGCGATAATTGTGTCGCCGCTGATTGCCCTGATGCAGGATCAGGTCAGCGCCCTGCTGCAAAATGGTGTGAAGGCGGCTTATTTAAACTCCAGTCTGGATGGGGAGCAGGCGGCGCAGGTTGAGCAGCAGTTATTATCTGCCGAGCTGGATTTACTTTATGTGGCGCCGGAGCGCCTGCTTACCGAGCGTTTTCTTGATTTATTATCCCGCTCACAACTGGCGTTGTTTGCCATTGATGAAGCCCATTGTGTCTCCCAGTGGGGGCATGACTTCCGCCCGGAATACATTCAGCTGTCCATACTCCACGAGCGTTTCCCGGATATTCCCCGTATCGCCTTAACAGCAACGGCGGATGCCACCACCCAGAAAGAAATTATTCAGCGGCTGGGTTTGCAGCAGGCAAAAGTCTTTATCTCCAGTTTTGACCGCCCCAATATCTGCTATCGCATTACCCAAAATAGCGGCAATGCCCGTGATGAACTGCTGCGCTTTATTCGTAATGAGCACCAAGGGGATGCGGGTATTGTTTACTGTTTATCCCGCAAGCGGGTGGAGCAGATCGCCGAATATCTATCGTCAAAAGGTATGCAGGCGCTGCCTTATCATGCAGGCCTGTCGGCCAGTGTTCGCCAGCAGAATCAGCAGCGTTTTATTAATGAAGACGGCATTATTATGGTGGCCACTATTGCCTTTGGTATGGGCATAGATAAACCGGATGTGCGTTTTGTGGCCCATCTGAATTTGCCCAAAAGTCTGGAAGCCTATTATCAGGAAACCGGCCGTGCCGGGCGGGATGGCCTGCCTGCCACCGCCTGGATGAATTACGGTTTGCAGGATGTGATTATGCTGCAACAGATGATGCAGAATTCCGAATCCGATGAGCAGCACAAGCGGGTAGAGCGCAGCAAGCTGGATGCCATGCTGGGATTTTGCGAGATCACCGATTGCCGCCGTCAGGCCTTGCTGGAATATTTTGGTGAGCCGCTGCCCCAGCCCTGCGGAAACTGTGATACCTGCATGGAGCCGGTGGAAACCTGGGATGCTACTCGGGCTGCACAAAAGGCATTATCCTGCGTGCATCGAACCGGCCAGCGTTTTGGGGTGAATTATTTAATTGATGTATTAACCGGCAAGGACATGGATCGCATTCGCCAGTTTGGTCATGACAAGCTCAGTGTATTTGGCATAGGGGATGAGCTGAACAATAAACAATGGCGTACATTATTTCGCCAGCTGATTGCCCGTAATTTATTAAGTGTTGATGTGGAAGGTCATGGCAGTTTGCGTTTAAGCGAAGCCTGCCGCCCAGTATTACGTGGCGAACAGACGCTGATGTTGCGCAAGGATATTCTCAAACAGAAAACCACGGCCAAACAACGCAAAAGCAAAACCTTTGTGTCAGATAATGATGTGCCCCTTTGGGAAGCCCTGCGTGAATGCCGCATGCGTCTGGCAAAAGAAAATCAGCTGCCCCCCTACCAGATTTTCCATGATGCCACTTTAATGGCTATGGTGGAAAATCAGCCTCAGACCCATGAACAAATGCGCCGCATATCCGGTGTCGGTGATCATAAGCTGGAACTTTATGGGGATGATTTTTTAAGCGTTATTCAGGAATACGCCGGTCAGCATAAACCTTCAGCGACGGAAACCGTGGCGGAAACGATCCAGCTATTTAAAGTCGGCATGTCGGTGGAAGCCATTGCGGCGCAAAGAAATTTAACCGCTACAACCATTTATGGGCATCTGTCAAAAGGCATTGAAACCGATGAACTGGAACTGGCCGATGTGGTGGCGCTTGAGCCGGAAAAAATTAACCGGATACAGGATATGCTGCTGGAGCAGGGTGAAGATGCGGTGAAATTAAAGCCGGTTTTTGATGCCCTGGATAAGGAAGTGGAATATGGTGTGCTGAGGTGTATTCGGGCTGCATTGATTCGGGCCTGATTATTTTAATCTCCCCCGGCCCCTCTTTTTCAAAGAGGGGAGCTGGTAGGTCGGCTTGTGCCTTTCAAGCCGACAAGGCCATAGCAAAAATTCACTCACAAATTTTTCCGGCTAAATACTCCAGCAAATCATCCTTATTCATGGGTTTGGCAAAATAATATCCCTGATACAAATCACAGCCGGAATCTTTTAGCATTTCAATCTGTTCAATATCTTCAACGCCTTCTGCCAGTACCTGTATCTCCATGCTCTTGCCGATGCTGATAATATTCTGAATCAGCATTAAATCGTGGTGATCAATTAAAATATCATCCACAAAACTTTTATCGATTTTTAATTCATTAATGGGCAGCTGGCTTAATACACTTAAAGAGGAATAACCGGTGCCAAAATCATCCAGCGATATGCCAATATTGTGCTGCTGTAATTGTGTTAAAACCGATTTGGCCATTTCAATATCTTCGATAAACAGATTCTCGGTTACCTCAAACATCAGCTGTATTTGATTAGTATCATGCTGGCTAATCAGACTAAATATTGAATTGTAAAACTCTTTGTTTAACAGTTGCTGTACGGAAATATTAACTGACAAACGTAAGGTCTGTGATTTGTCTGTATCCCGGTAAAGCTGTTTATGAATCGATAACATTTCACGGATAGATGTATTGAGCACAAACTGGCCAATGGAATGAATCAGGCCGGTTGTTTCAGCAATGGGAATAAATTCATCAGGGGGGACAAACCCAAGAGTGGCATTATTCCAGCGGAGCAGAGATTCTACGCCAATAACCTGATGATTTTTCGCATCAACCTGAGGCTGGTAGACCATGGATAATTCATTGAGCCGGATGGCATGTTCCAGTTCTTTTTCCAGTAACGAGCGACGTTTGGAAATCTCATCCAGTTTTTTTGAAAAGAGTGATATGTTGGATGTCTGATTTTTAGCATCATACATCGTAATGTCGGCTTTACGTAAAAGCTCTTCGATATTTATACCATCCTGAGGGTAGCGAGCAATACCAATGCTGGCGCCGATAGAAAAAACCAGCTCATTAATACGAATAGGGTATTTGAGTGCATATAAAAACTGTTTGCACTTGTCTATTGCCTGTTCAGATTCCTGGTGGGTGAGCAAGATGGTGAATTCATCGCCGCCCTGACGAATATGCAGGCTATCGGGAAACGCAGTTTTTATTCTTGCGGCGACTTCAATTAATATCTGGTCTCCCACTGAATGGCCATAAAGGTCGTTAGCGGTTTTAAAATTATTCAGGTCAATAAATAAAATGGCGTATGCTTTCTGTTCTTCACTCCATTTTGGGAATATACGATTTAAAAAATAGCGATTGGGTAGCTGGGTCAGTTGATCGTGTTCGGCCTGAAACTTAAGTCTATCTTCAGCTTTTTTCTGTAACTGACTATTGTGTTTAAACAGAAAGTACAGAGATAGATTAAAAACAAAAATAAGCGAAAAAATCCAGATCACCGGTGTAATCATCTGTTTGATCAGAAGATTAATAGGTTTGAAGGTGATGACATAAAACCGATAATTCTTATTATAACTAATAATGCCAACGCTATGTCGGTTTAGTATATCAATTGAGAATATTTGCAGATTGATATTGCCTTCTTTCAGGTTGTTAAAAGTTTTTCCGGTTTGTTTAATGAGCTGTTTTGAAAACTCTTTTACGAGTAGCGGGTCGATGGCTTTTTCATAGGCCTGTGGGTATTTGTCCGGTTCCGCATGTGAGCTATATAAACGATAAAAATCTTCTCGAATGATGCTCAGTTCAATATTGTTAGGCAGATTTTTTTTATTCCATGGGCTATTAATATCATTGATTTTAAGCCCGGTTGTCATAACCGCATAGACTCTACCCTTATCATCGGTAATGCGTTCCCGTAAAGGTATGATCCACTGGTTAAGCGCCTTCATAAAATAGGTGTGACCCACTACAATGCGATCGGTTTGCAGGGCCTCTTTAAAGGTTTTGGCTGATTCTTCCTGGTTTAACAGGTTGGGGAGTTTTGAGCGATCAATATTAAAGCTGGTGAGTATCAGCTGGCCACTGGTATCGGCTAATCCAAAACCGGCCAGTTCCGGGTTACTGGATAGTAATTGATCAATAAGCGTTTGTGCATCATCGGGTTTTTTTAAGGAACCCAGTTCAAGTAGCCGTTCGCCCATAATTCGTAGCAGGGTTTCCTTTTGGCTGAACATGGCCTGGCTGGAAGAAAAAACCAGTGAGTTGGCATACTGTAATTCAGTAAAGGTTTCGCTGAGTACATTCTGCCATTTAAAATACACCATCAAACCTGCTGTCAGCATGGAAATGCAACAGATAAAAATATAGGTTCGCCATAACTGGGAGGGAAATTTCATAGAGTGCTCCGGTTTTAACTGAGCTGCTGCCAGCCGCTATCCGGCTGAAAACGATCACCATAGGTTTGATGCAGTTGATTTAGACGATCCAGCATTAACTGCACACCTTCCGATTCAATATGATGCAAAGGCCCGCCGCGGAATGGGGCAAAGCCGGTGCCGAATATAATGCCCGCATCCACCAGCTCTTTATCATCGACCACCTGCTCGCGCAAACAGGCGGTGGCTTCATTGAGCAATCTGAAAATCAATCGATCCTCCAGTTCTTTCAGATTGCCATAATGGGCATCTTTGTTTTTAACCGGCTTGCCTTTTTGCCATTTGTAAAAGCCTTCACCGGATTTTTTGCCCAGCTTTTTCTGCTCCATCATAAAGTCCATTTTTTTCGGCAGCTCAATGTCCATGGCCTCGGATAAAATATGGGCAACTGAGTGGCACACATCCAGCCCGACCGTATCAGCCAGTTCAATCGGCCCCATGGGCATACCAAAATTCAGCGCGGCCTTATCAATCATTTCCGGCGGAATATTCTCGCCAACCATTTCCACTGCTTCCAGCAAATAAGGCATTAAAATGCGATTGACTAAAAAGCCCGGTGAGCTTTTAACGGCCAGTGGCAGCTTATCGATCTGCCGGCCAAAGGCCAGTGCCTGTTTTATCACCGCATCATCCGTATTATCACCGCGAACAATTTCCACCAGTGGCATCAGGGCTACCGGATTAAAGAAATGTATGCCCACCAGGCGGCCGGGGTTTTGCAGGCAGCTGGCCAGCTCCTCCAGTGGAATGCTGGAGGTATTGGTGGCCAGTATGGCGCCGTCTTTCATTTGCGGTTCGATATTTTTATACAGACTTTGCTTAACATCTTTATCTTCAAAAATGGCTTCAATAATTAAATCCGCATGGGGCACACCCAGACCTTTGTGGTCAGCAATCAAGCGATCCATGGCGTCACGAATGGCTGCTTTATCTTTTTTGAATTTCTTTTTAAACATATCCATGGAGCGTTTCATGGTGGCGGCCAGCACTTTAGGCTCCCGATCCTGAACCGTAACCCGGAAACCGCGCAGGGCGCACCAGGCGGCAATGTCGCCACCCATAATGCCGCCGCCAATCACATGAATATGCTGTGGCTGAAAATCTTTTTTATTGCCCTGTGACTTTAATTTTTCCTGTAGAAAAAAGACCCGCACCAGATTACGGGCGGTGTAATCGGTTACCAGCTCGGCCACGGACTCCGCTTCTTTTTTCAGCATAAGCCGTGGCCTGTCCATATACTTCTGCCACAGATCAATCAGCTTGTAGGGGGCAGGGTAATGTTCCTTACGGGCTTTTTTCGCCACCTGTTTGCGCATCTGTTTGGCCACAATGGGGCGCAGCAAACGGTGATTCATTATGCGGTCTTTCAAAGCCAGTGGACGCTGGTGGGGACGTTTTAAGACAAAATAACGGGCGGCTGACAGCAGTTGCCGCTCCGGCACCAGATCATCCACCAGTCCCATGCGTTTAGCGGCGCGACCCTGTAACAGGCGCCCGGTCAACATGGCGTTCATGGCGGCCATGGGACCGGCTTTTAAAATGGAGCGCACCGTGCCACCGTAGCCGGGATGTATGCCCAGCTTGACTTCCGGCAGGCCGACCCGTGTGGCCCTGTCATCGCACATTACCCGGTAGCGGCAGGCCAGCGCCAGCTCCATGCCGCCCCCCAGACAGAAGCCCTTAATCATGGCAACAGTGACGCAGGGCAGGCTTTCGATTTTATCCATCACCTCATGGCCGCGATTGATCATGGCAATGGCATCGTCATAATTATCCACCCGGGTAAATTCATTGATGTCAGCGCCGGCAATAAATCCGCTTTTTTTATTACTGACAAACACTATGCCTCTGGGCAAAGACTGGGCCTGCTCGTTGAGAATCTCGCTCAGCTCATCCAGCACCGCGGCGGATAATACATTGGTGCTGGAGTCGGCCACATCCAGATGCAGCCAGCAGATGTCGTCATTATCCCGCTCAATTTTCCAGTGTTGGTAATCCATCTCAGGCCTCCGCTTCTGTGGCTGCTTCAATCAACATGGCGCCGCCCTGACCGCCGCCAATGCACAGGCTGGCCATGCCCCGCCCGGCATTATTGCGATGCAGGGTTTTGGCCAGATGCAGAACGATGCGCGCGCCGCTGGCGCCCACCGGATGCCCCAGGCTGATGCCGCCACCATCTACATTGAGTTTGTCATGGGGGATTTCGCCCAGTGGGGCTTTCAGGCCTAAAAATTCCCGGCAGTAACTCTCATCCTTCCAGGCTTCGATGCAGCCTAATACCTGGCCGGCAAAGGCTTCATTGATTTCCCAGAAATCAATGTCTTCGATTTTGAGTTTTTTGCGCTGCATAATTGGCGCCATGGCGTAAGCCGGGCCGAGGCCCATTTCTCTGGGGTCGAGTCCCGCCCACTGGCTGTCAGAAATTCTGGCCAGCACCGGCAGATCATATTTTTTTACGGCGGCACCCGAGGCCAGCACCAGCAGCGCCGCACCATCGGTAATCTGTGCGCTATTGGCGGCGGTGACCTTGCCATATTTTTTATCGAAATAAGGTTTGAGTTTGGCCAGATTGGGCATGGAGGAATCCCGCCGCAGGCCGTCATCATGGTCGTAATAATGGCCCTTGCCGTCATAAATCGGCTCGATTTCATCCAGCCGTCCATTGTCCTGGGCATCCATTAAACGCTGATGGCTGGCCACGGCAAAGGCATCCATCTGCTCCCGGCTGATGCCAAAACGGTAGGCGATATTTTCTGCGGTCTGCCCCATGGACAGGCCATAGATGGGATCGCTTAAACCGCACAGCAGGGCGATAATCGGTTTGAAATAGGCGGGGCGAAGCTGCGCCACCGTTTGCAGTTTTTGCGGCAGGCTTTTCGCCGCCATCATGCGGCCCATCCAGTTGACCATTAAATCATTCAGCATTACCGGCGCACGGCTCATGGTATCCACACCGCCCGCCAGTATCAGCTGCGCCTTACCGCTGTGAATATTGTGATAGGCGCAATCCAGTGCCTGTAGTCCTGAGGCGCAGTTGCGTTGTACCGTCCAGGCGGGGATATGCTCTGCAAGGCCAAGGCGTAGAGCGATGACCCGGGCAATATTGGTTTCATGGGCGGCAGGCATCACCGAGCCGATAATCACTTCATCGATTAAATCCAGTGAGAATTTCTGCCTCAGCAACAAGGGTTTGCCACAGGCCACCGCCAGATCCGAGGCGGAAAAAGGCCCCTGTTTGCCGCGGGCTTTAAGAAAGGGGCTGCGGCTGCCATCTACAATAAATACGTCACGGGGTTTCATTGGAGTTTCCATCCTTCTTTGCTGAATTCATCTACGCGGATTGCATTTTGTGTGGCCAGATGTGATTGCATAATCTGCTCGGCTTCCTGTTTATTTATAATGTCCAGTTCCTGGGCCTTTTCCAGTAAGGATTCAATAGGCTGCTGGTTGAGCAGGCCGATGTGCATGGCGTCCCGCAGTTTACGTTCTGCGTCTTCGGCGGCAATGGATAGCTTCAAGGCGTGTTCCAGTCGCCCCATGCCGTCATCGGGGTTATCTGTCCAGAAAATATCCCGGGTCAGCCGGTCGCGTACTGCAGATGGTTGCAGCAGCAGACGCGCCACCTTGTGCCCCAGCCTGTCATTGGCGCCCCCATAGGGTTTGGTGAGGGGGAAGATCACCATATTCAGTAGTGTACCGACGACGGGTACCGGGAAATTGCGCAGCACATCTTTCATGGCTTCCTGGGTGTTATACAGGCAATCCTCGGCAGCCCACTGGAGCAGGGGAATGTCCTCGCTCTGGCTGCCCTCATCCTCAAAATGTTTCAGCACCGCCGTAAGCAGATACATATTGGACAGGGCATCGGCCATGCGGCCGGAAAGTTTTTCCTTGCGCTTCAAAGAGCCGCCCAGAATCAGCACCATGGCATCGGCCAGCAGGGCAAAGGCGGCGCTCATGCGGCTGAGCTGTTTGTAATAGCGGCGGGTGATGCCGCGGCCGGGTACCTGTATAAATCTTGCACCGCTGACACCCAGCCACAGGCTGCGGAAGAAGTTACTGATAATAAAGCCGATGTGACCCATCAGGGCCTCATCAAACAGCTGCACCGCCTGTTCATGGTCGGGATGGTTGACCGCTTCCACTTCTTTGAGCAGGAATGGGTGGCTGCGCAAAGCCCCCTGGCCAAATACAATCATGCTGCGGGTGAGAATATTGGCCCCTTCCACGGTAATGCTGATGGGGATGCCCTGATAGGCGCGGCCAAGGAAATTATTCGGCCCCATACAAATGGCATGGCCCCCGTGTATGTCCATGGCATGATTGATAATCTTGCGCATGCGCTCGGTGGACTGATATTTCACTATGCCGGAAATCACTGACGGGTTTTCCCCCGTATCCAGTGCCGTAAGAGTCAGGTGGCGGGCGGCATTCAGGATATAGCTGTGGCCGGCAATCTCCGCCAGTGCCTCTTCAACCCCTTCAAAATAACCCACGGGGATTTTGAACTGCTTGCGGATGCGGGCATAGGCACCCGTATAGCGGGCCGCATATTTACCGGCGCCGGTACTCAGGGCCGGCAGGGAAATGGCGCGGCCATCGGACAGGCAGTTCATTAACATGGTCCAGCCCTTGCCCACATAATCCTGGCCGCCAATAATCCAGTCCATGGGAATAAACACATCCTTGCCCCGGTTCGGGCCATTCATGAATACGTGATTACTGGTGAAGTGGCGCTTGCCAATATCAATGCCCTCGATATCGGTTTTAATCAGTGCCAGAGTGATCCCCCGGTTGACTTCCTCGCCGATTAAATGATCCGGGTCATAGAGTTTAAAAGCCAGCCCCAGCACCGTGGCCACCGGCCCCAGGGTGATATAGCGTTTATCCCAGTTAAGGCGAATACCCAGCACATCATCCTGGCCATCAAAGCGGCCCTTGCACACTACGCCGCTGTCGGGCATGGCGCCTGCATCACTGCCTGCCTGGGGGCCGGTGAGGGCAAAGGCGGGGATTTCATCACCGGCGGCCAGCCGTGGCAGGTAATGATCTTTCTGTTCCTGTGTGCCGTAATGGAGCAGCAATTTACCCGGCCCCAGAGAATTGGGCACCATGACGGTGACCGCGGCGCTGATGCTGCGACCGGCGATTTTCATTACCACGGAAGAATGGGCCAAAGCGGAAAATTCCAGCCCCCCGTAGGATCTGGGAATAATCATGGCGAAGAATTTGTGATCTTTTAAGAATTGCCAGATTTCCGCCGGCAGGTCGGAGGACTCGTGGGTAATCTGCCAGTCATCCAGCATTGTGCAAAGTTCTTCCACCGGGCCGTCCATAAAGGCCTGTTCTTCGGTGCTGAGTTTGGGTGCGGGCAGCTCGCGGATTTTGTCAAAGTCCGGCTGGCCGCTGAATAAATCCGCTTCCCACCACACGCTGCCCGCATCCAGGGCTTCCTGCTCCGTCTGGGAAATGCTGGGCATGGCCTGCTGCATAAATTTAAGCAGCGGCTCGGCCAGGTATTTATGGCGAATATGGGGCATGTTCAGGGGGATAATCACTGCCAGATAAATGGCCCAGAAAATCAGAATGCTGGTAACACCTGCCGTGTCGGAGAAGGTATAGAGCATGAGTACCAGCCCCAGAAAGGCGTTCCAGATAATCAGTGGCATGCGTAAATAAGCGGCAATGCCAATGGCGACAAAAAAGATAAAAAGCCAGCTCAACATAATGCGCTCCTAAAGCGTTTTTTTCTGTGTGGCAGTGTCTTCCGGTGATG
>JALTRC010000189.1 GCA_026998145.1 Gammaproteobacteria bacterium | reverse complement strand
GGCTTAGGTCTGTCATAACATTGCTCTGTGTTTAAAGTCCAAAAATTAGGTATTGTTCTACGGTTTTGCCGCTGAACAATGCTTGTGCTCCTGATGGAACACAGGTATCTGAATTCCGAGTCACCGATGGCCCAGATAAATATGCTGGTTAATCAGTTACTTAAGGCCTGAGTGATGTGATCCTGGCCCGCGCTTGCGAGATAAAGACACACTGGCCTAAAAAAAGCGCTCTATTGTACTAAAAATCCGCAGCCGGTGGGAATCTTTTTACAAATCTGGCAGGGCTTATTTTTAGAGGATTTTTTGCAGATACTGGCCGGTGAAAGAAACCGGGCTACCCGCCACCTCTTCCGGCGAGCCTTCGGCAATAATCTGCCCGCCGCCGGAGCCACCTTCCGGCCCCATATCAATAATCCAGTCGGCGGTTTTAATAATGTCCAGATTATGCTCGATAATGATAATGGTATTGCCATGATCCCGCAGGCGATACAGCACCTGCAGCAGTTGCTCCACATCGTGAAAATGCAGGCCGGTGGTAGGTTCGTCGAGAATATAAATGGTGCTGCCCGTATCCCGCTTGGACAGCTCACGGGCCAGCTTGATACGTTGCGCCTCGCCACCGGACAGGGTGGTGGCTCTCTGCCCCAGGGTGATATAGCTCAAGCCCACATCCATCAGGGTTTGCAGCTTGCGGTGGATGACCGGAATGGCGCTGAAAAAGTCCACCGCTTCCTCGATGGTCATTTGCAGCACTTCATCAATGCTCTTGCCCTTGTATTTGATATCCAGAGTTTCCCGATTATAACGCTTGCCCTTGCACACATCGCAGGGCACATAAATATCTGGCAGGAAATGCATTTCCACCTTGATGACGCCATCCCCCTGGCAGGCTTCGCAGCGGCCACCCTTGACATTAAAGCTGAAACGTCCCGGCTTGTAGCCACGGGAACGGGCTTCCTGGGTGCCTGCAAACAGCTCGCGGATGGGGGTAAACAGGCCGGTGTAGGTGGCCGGATTGGAGCGGGGCGTGCGGCCAATGGGGGCCTGATCGATATCCACCACCTTGTCAAAATGCTCGATGCCCTCAAAGCCTTCGCAGGGGGCCGGCTCGCAGCTGTTCTTGTTGATTTCCCTTGCCAGCAGACGATACAGGGTGTCATTCACCAGGGTGGATTTACCGGAGCCGGAAACCCCGGTCACGCAGGTCATCAGGCCAACAGGAAAGGCGGCATCCACCTGTTGCAGATTATTGCCGCTGGCGCCCTTGAGGGTAAAAAAACGTCCATCCGCTGTGCGCCGCTCGGCCGGTATGGCAATGGATTTCTTGCCGCTTAAATACTGGCCGGTTAAGGAATCCGGATTCTTTTTGATTTGTGCCGGCGTGCCTTCGGCTACCACCTCGCCACCGTGAACACCAGCCCCCGGGCCTATATCCACCACATGGTCGGCATGCAATATGGCATCTTCATCATGTTCCACCACAATCACCGTATTACCCAGATCCCGCAGATGGGTGAGGGTGCTGATCAGCCGGTCATTGTCCCGCTGATGCAGACCAATGGAAGGCTCGTCCAGAATATACATCACCCCCACCAGCCCCGCGCCAATCTGGCTGGCCAGACGAATACGCTGGGCTTCGCCGCCGGACAGGGTGTCGGAGCTGCGGTGCAGGGAAAGATAATTCAGCCCCACATTCACCAGAAACTGCAGGCGTGCGGTGATTTCCTTAACAATTTTTTCCGCAATCTCGGCCTTGTTGCCTTCCAGCTTCAGCTGCTGGAAAAAGACCAGACAGTCGGCAATGGAAAGGCTGACAATCTGTGGCAGGGTTTTATCGGCCACAAACACATGGCGGGCGGCGGTATTCAAACGGGCGCCGCCACAGCTGGGGCAGTCGGCCTTGATAAAATACTTGTTCATTTCCTCCCGCACCGCCGAGGATTCGGTTTCGTGATAACGGCGCTGCATATTGGGGATAATGCCCTCAAAGGCATGTTGCCGTTTGCGCATCTGCCCGGTGGGGGATTTGTAATTAAAATGAATGATCTCATCACCGGAGCCGAACAGAATCACCTGCTGGAGTTTTTTGCCCAGCTCCTTGAAAGGCGTGTCCAGATCAAAATCATAATGTTTGGCCAGGGATTCCAGCATGCCGTAATACCAGGCATTGCGTCTATCCCAGCCGCGAATGGCGCCACCGGGCAGGCTTAAGGAGGGGCTGCTCACCACCCGTTCCGGGGCAATATATTGCACATGGCCCAGACCATCGCACTCACCGCAGGCACCGGCGGGATTATTAAAAGAGAAGAGTCTCGGTTCCAGCTCGTTTAAGCTGTAGCCGCAGCTGGGGCAGGCAAACAGGGATGAAAAAACCATCTCGGCCTTATCCTCATCCATCCAGGCAATACGGGCCACTCCATCGGTGAGGTTCAGTGCCGTTTCAAAGGATTCTGCCAGACGCAGGTCCAGATCGGCGCGTACCTTGAAACGATCCACCACTACTTCAATGGTATGTTTGAGATTTTTTTCCAGCGCCGGCACGTCATCCAGTTCAACCACCTTGCCGTCAATACGGGCGCGTAAAAAGCCCTGACGTTTTAAATCATCCAGCAGGTTTTCATATTCCCCCTTGCGATCCTGAATCACCGGCGCCAGCAGCATCAGCTTGCTGCCTTCCGGCAGGGCTAGCACCGTATCCACCATCTGGGAAACCGTCTGCGCCTGCAGGGGCAGATCATGCTCCGGGCAACGGGGCGTACCGGCGCGGGCAAACAGCAGGCGCAGATAATCGTAAATCTCGGTGACCGTACCCACGGTGGAGCGGGGGTTATGGGAGGTGGTTTTCTGCTCAATGGAAATGGCCGGTGACAGACCTTCGATATGGTCCATATCCGGCTTTTCCATCATCGACAGAAACTGCCGGGCATAGGCGGACAGGGACTCCACATAACGGCGCTGGCCCTCCGCAAAAATGGTGTCAAAAGCCAGGGAGGATTTGCCGGAGCCGGACAGGCCGGTAATTACAATCAGCTTGTCGCGGGGGAGATCAAGATCAATATTTTTAAGATTATGGGTGCGGGCACCGCGAATCTGAATTTCGTGCATCATGGGCAAATCATCTGGCGTAGGCTAACAGGTAAGTTTACCGAAAATGGCTGGAATTCTCTATTTTATTTGGGGGAACTGCTTTGACGCGAAGACGCAAAGAGCGCGAAGAAAAGAAAATACAGCTCATGCTATTATTCCATTTTCCTTGCGCTTCCTTTGCGTGCTTTGCGTCAAATAGCGAATAAGAAAAGATACTGGACCACAGGGGGCACAGGGGTACACAGAGTTTTTGGGTTTTTCTCCGTGAACCTCTGTGCCCCCTGTGGTTAAAAAATCACGCACAGCTTTTCAAAAAGCCGTTTTATATCGGCTTGAAAAGCGCAAGCCGACCTACGGCTTTATTTTTTCTTTTCTTCGCGCTCTTTGCGTCTTCGCGTCAAAAACACATCCTTTAAACACACCCGCAAAAGGAGTAAAATCCCGCCTTCTCATTTAAGCGGATATGTAATGCAACAGGCAAGCTGGAACCCGGATGAAAAACGTGCAGGCGTAGCCTTATCGATGATTTACGGGGTTAGAATGCTGGGTCTGTTTATGATCCTGCCGGTTTTTGCCATCTATGCGGAAAACCTGCCCGATGCTACCCCCCTACTGGCCGGTCTGGCGTTGGGTATTTATGGTCTGACCCAGGCGGTGCTGCAAATTCCATTTGGCCTTTTATCCGATAAGCTGGGGCGTAAGCCGGTGATTGCGGCTGGCCTGATTATTTTTGCTATTGGCAGTCTGGTGGCAGCCTATGCGGATTCCATTTACGGCATTATTCTGGGCCGGGCATTACAGGGCAGTGGTGCCATTGCGGCGGCGCTGATGGCACTGGCCGCTGACCTTTCCCGTGAAGAGCATCGTTTGAAAATGATGAGCTTTATTGGCGTGAGTATCGGCTTTTCCTTTGCCATTGCCATGGTGCTGGGGCCGGTGCTGTTTCACCATATCGGCATGTCCGGGCTGTTTGTGTTTACCGCTGTGCTGGCGCTGCTGGCACTGCTGATTTTATTTGTGCAGGTACCTAATCCACAGAAAAGCATTTTTCATCGGGACGCGGAAACCGAGCCAACCCAGATCCGTCATGTCTTAACCGATACCCAGCTGCTGCGGCTGGATTTTGGCATCTTTACCCTGCACGCTGTTTTAATGGCCAGCTTTATGACCGTGCCATTAATGCTGCAACAGGCGGGCCTGTTAAAAGAAGATCACTGGGAGCTGTATTTGCCGGTGTTTATATTATCGGTGGTATTGATGGTGCCCTTTATTATTCGCGCCGAAAAGAAGCGACGCATGAAGCAGGTGTTTGTCGGTGCTATCTTTGCCCTGATGCTATCCGAGCTGGGCCTGCTTGCGCGGGGGGATTCGGTCTGGCATATTGGTTTTGCCTTAACCGTGTTCTTTACCGCTTTTAATCTGCTGGAGGCCAGCCTGCCATCTCTGGTGGCCAAAATATCCCCGGCGGATCGCAAGGGTACTGCCATGGGCATGTATTCCAGCTCCCAGTTTCTGGGAGCCTTTGCTGGTGGTGCCATGGGCGGTTATATGTATCAGCACTGGGGCAGTGCCGGGGTCTTTATCAGTTGTGTGGGTTTGATACTGTTATGGCTGGTACTGGCTATCAGCATGAAAAATCCCCGCTATGTGAGTACATATATATTGAATGTGGGTACAATAGCCGACAGCGATGTGAATCAGCTGGTGGCGAAACTGGTCGCGGTAAAAGGTGTGGCAGAAGCAACCGTTAAGGCTGATGAAGGTATCGCCTATTTGAAGGTAGAGATGCAGGCACTGGATGAGCCGGCGCTACTGAAATATTCGGTTAATCATTAATGTTATTTAACAACAGGAAATCCCTATGGCACGTGGAATTAATAAAGTTATTTTAGTGGGTACTTGCGGCAAGGATCCCGATACCCGTTATACGCCCAGCGGCAGCGCTGTGACCAATATCAGCATTGCCACCAATGAGCAATGGACAGATAAGCAAAGCGGTCAGAAGCAGGAACGCACGGAATGGCACAATGTGGTGTTCTTTGGTCGTCTGGCTGAAATTGCCGGTGAGTATCTGAAAAAAGGCTCTCAGGTTTATATTGAAGGCAAGCTGAAAACCGATTCATACGAAAAGGATGGCATCACCCGTTATTCCACCAAGATAGTGGCCAATGAAATGCAGATGCTGGGTGGTCGTCCCGGTGGTGGTGATTATGCCTCTCAGCAACAGGGCGGTGGTCAGCCACAGTATCAGCCACAGGCGCAACAGCAGCAGGCAGCACCCGCTCCACAGGCTGCGCCTATGGATGACAGTTTTGATGACGATATTCCTTTTTAGCAAGTACCTTAAGCAAAACCCTGTAACCAAGCCCCTGATATCAGGGGCTTGGTGTTTATGAGTATGATGATTGTGGATTCACTGTTATGACAGCTGATAGCGATTACCAGCAACCCCAACGTGTGCAATATGCCCAGGACGAGCAGCGCTTTCCCTGGCTGGTGCGTTTGCTGGATGCTTACCATATTATCGATCAGGGCGTCAGTGCGGCCATTAAACGGGAGCAGCTGGATGGTCGTCAACTGGCCTGTGCCAAAGGTTGCAGCAGTTGCTGTGCCAGTCATCAGGATATACCCGTGTACCCACTGGAGTTAATGGGCATGAGCTGGTATGTGATTGAAAAACTCCAGTCCCCATTGCGGGAACAGTTACACCAGCAATTGCAGCAACTGGATACCCTGGATTGCTGCCCTTTTTTACTGGATGGTGCATGCAGCATACATCCCCTGCGGCCCATTGCCTGCCGCCAGTTTAATGTGCTGGACAAGCCCTGTGCCGAAGGTGAGGATGCCTATCACAGCCGTAAGCAGGATGTGATGATGCCTATTAAGCGCTTTGCTGATGAGGCCTTTGATGTCATGCTGCCGTTTTACGGTGTTAAGAAAAAGTCGGAACGGCGTAAGGCGATTAAAGAAGGGCGGCTGCATGCAGCGGCCAAAGTGATGCGCCAATGTAACTGGCAGGCATTACCGGAAAAGATGGATGCCTTTGAGCAAAAATAAATTGTCATCATATGGGGAATTGACACCTAAAGGTGTTGTATTACCATGCTATCGGACAATACAGACAAACAAGGATACTTAAGAATATGTGCGGAATTGTAGGCGCGGTTGCAGAGCGCAATGTTACACCCATTTTACTGGAAGGATTACGTCGGCTGGAATACCGGGGTTATGACTCTGCCGGTATTGCGGTTATTAATCATGAAGGCCGCCTTGATCGGCTGCGCCGGGTGGGTAAGGTTGAAAACTTAAATGAGTCCCTGCAACAACATCCTCTGAATGGGTTCACCGGCATTGCCCATACCCGCTGGGCAACCCATGGTGAGCCTTCCGAGCATAATGCCCATCCCCATATTTGTGATAACAAGGTTGGCGTGGTGCATAACGGCATTATTGAAAACCATGCGGCCCTGCGTGAAAAACAACAGGCAGAGGGTTTTGCCTTTACCTCCGAAACCGATACGGAAGTGGTGGTTCATCAGATTGAACATTATAAAAAGCAGGGCATGGATTTGCTGGAGGCAGTTAAAACCTCCCTGAATGATTTTGAAGGTGCTTATGCCCTGGGTGTGGTTGCCATTGATGAACCGGGGCGGTTGGTAACAACACGCAGTGGCAGCCCGCTGGTGATCGGTGTAGGTTTTGGTGAATATTTTATTGCCTCCGATGTGGCCGCTTTATTGCCGGTAACCTCCCGTTTTATATTTCTGCAGGAAGGGGATATTGCGGATATTCGCAAAGACTCGCTGGTTATTTATGATAAAAACGGCGAGATTGTTGAGCGTGAAATATCCACTTCTGAGTTAAGCGCCGATTCGGTGAGCCGTGGTGAATATCGCCACTATATGCTCAAAGAAATTCATGAACAGCCAACCGTATTACTGGAAACATTAGAGGGTCGCATCTATGACGACAAGGTGCTGGATACTTCTTTTGGCAGTGAAGCCGCAGAGGTTTTCGATCAGGTAAAACAGGTGCAGATTATTGCCTGTGGTACTTCCTATCATGCGGGCATGGTGGCACGTTACTGGCTGGAAGCACTGGCGGGTATTCCCTGTAATGTGGAAGTGGCTTCCGAGTTCCGTTATCGCAAGCCGGTGATTTCTGCGGATACTTTAGTGGTGACAATTTCACAATCTGGGGAAACCGCCGATACTCTGGCGGCTCTGCGCAATCTGCAGGACAAAACGCAATACTCTTTATGTATTTGCAATGTGCCGGAAAGCTCGTTAGTGCGTGAGTCCAGACTGGTTTTAATGACCCGCGCCGGCCCGGAAATTGGTGTGGCCTCCACTAAAGCCTTTACTACCCAGCTGGTGGGGTTGATGCTGTTAACTCTGGCACTGGGACGTCGTCATAATATCGACGGGGCAACAGAAAAACAGTTGCTGGCCGAATTAATGACGCTACCGGCGATTATTGAAAAAGTACTGAATAGTCATTCGGTGGAAGACTGGTCGGATTATTTTAAAGACACCACCAACGCATTGTTTTTAGGCCGGGGAATGCAATACCCCATCGCCATGGAAGGGGCATTAAAACTGAAAGAGATTTCCTATATTCATGCGGAAGCCTATGCGGCCGGTGAATTAAAACACGGGCCGCTGGCATTGGTGGATCCGGAAATGCCGATTATTGCAGTGGCGCCCAAAGATGGCCTGGAAGATAAATTAAAGTCCAATCTAATGGAAGTGATTGCCCGTAATGGTGAGGTCTATCTGTTTGCGGATGAGCGTCTGGATGTGTCAGAGCTGGGTGATATGTGTCATGTGATTACCGTGCCACCCATCAGTGCAGAGCTGGCGCCGCTGCTTTATGCCATTCCATTGCAGTTATTCTCTTATTATGTAGCCGTGCGCAAAGGTACCGATGTGGATCAGCCTCGTAATCTGGCAAAATCTGTAACAGTGGAATAATATACAGCTGCACTTTATGCAGCTCATCGTGAGAATAAATTAAATCATATGTCGCTTCTAACCCTGTTCAGTATTGGTGGTTTTATTTCCATGCTGTTTAGTGCGACATTGATTGTGCCCATACTGGTTTCACTCTGGTATGAAGACGGCGAGCTGCTGCATTTTCTTTATCCGATGCTGATTATTTTCGCTATCGGTTTTGTTTTATGGGGAATATCCCGTAAACAGAAACACCGGCTGGTGACCCGGGATGGTTTTTTAATTGTTGCCCTGCTATGGATTGGCCTGAGTATGCTGGCTGCCATTCCATTTGTTCTGGGTGCCAATCTTTCCTATCACAATGCTTTATTCGAAGCGGTATCGGCCATTACCACAACAGGTGCCACGGTTATCACCGGTCTGGATGACCTGCCCAAATCCATTTTATTTTATCGTCAGCAATTACAGTGGCTCGGTGGCATGGGCATGATTGTACTGGCGGTGGCGATCCTGCCCATGCTGGGCATAGGTGGTATGCAATTATATAAAGCGGAAGCACCGGGGCCGTTTAAAGAAGAAAAAATGACACCTCGTCTGGCCCAGAGTGCGCGCATCCTGTGGGTGATTTATATGGGCATTACCGCAGCCAATGCGCTGGCTTACTGGATGGCGGGGATGTCTCCTTTTGATGCCATTGCCCATAGTTTGTCTACGGTTTCCACCGGCGGTTTTTCCACCCACGATGCCAGCCTGGGATACTTTAACAGCACCACCATCGATATTATTGCCATCGTCTTTATGTTGCTGGGGGCGATTAATTTCGGCGTTCATTACATGGTGATACACAATAAAAATCCACTGCTGTATTTTAAAAATGAAGAGGTGGCAGGCTTTCTGTTTTTTGTGGTCTTTATTGTTGCCCTGGTTAGTTATATTTTATTTTCTTCGGGCACCTATCATTCATTAGCCGAAGGTTTTCGCGACTCGGCTTTCGAGGTGGTGTCGGTGGTGACCAGTACCGGTTTTGGTACGGTGGATTTTTCCCACTGGCCGGATTTTTTGCCGGTGTTATTAATCTTTATCAGCTTTGTAGGTGGCTGTGGTGGATCAACCGCGGGTGGCATGAAGGTCATGCGCATTATGCTGCTTATCCGTCAGGGCTGGCGTGAAGTGCGTTTATTGATTCATCCCCATGCCATAGTCCCTATCGTGATTGGCGGGCGTGTTATTGAAAACAGAACCATTAGTACCGTATGGGGATTTTTTGCCGCCTATGTGGCGACCTTTGTGATTTTAATGTTATGGCTTATGCATACAGGCGTTGATCAGGTCACGGCTTTTTCCGCTATAGCCACCTGTATGAATAATATGGGGCCGGGTCTGGGGGATGTGGCCTATACCTTTAGCAGCATTTCTGATACGGGAAAAAGCATCAGCATGATTGCCATGTTAATGGGGCGTCTGGAAATCTTTACCATTCTGGTTATTCTGTCGCCGGAATACTGGCGTGGATAATCATTTTTTATTTTTTTATTCACCTGTTACAGGGTTCAGCTTTTCTGTTTCCTGAATAAATATTTTTCGAGAATATTATGAATCTTATAAACGGTCTGCATTTTAATAATCTGCGTGGTGATATCTATGGCGGCTTAACCGCTGCGGTAGTGGCCCTGCCTTTGGCCATGGCCATGGGAGTCGCATCCGGTGCCGGGCCGATTGCCGGTATGTACGGCGCCATTTTTGTCGGTTTTTTTGCAGCACTGTTGGGTGGTACGCCGGCACAGGTGTCTGGCCCCACCGGACCCATGACGGTTGTGATGGCAGCGATTTTTATTCAGTACACGGGTATGTATCCGGATGATCCCATGAAGGGCGCTGCGCTGGCTTTTACCGTTGTTGCTCTGGGTGGTTTGTTTCAGATTGCTCTGGGGGTTTTAAAATTCGGTAAATATATCGAGCTGGTGCCCCATCCGGTGGTATCCGGTTTTATGACCGGCATAGGCGTGATTATTATTTTATTGCAGTTTGGCCCGCTATTTGGCCATCCAGCCGATTCAAAACCGCTAATGGCTGCCGAGTCCTTGCCTGAGTATATACAGCAATATGATTTACCTTCATTAATGCTGGGTGTTATCGCGTTAATTATTGTATACGGCGTGCCGACATTTTTACCCCGGCTGGCACGACTGGTGCCATCCCCGTTACTGGCATTGATTATCGGCACCTTAATGTATCTGCTGGTTTTTCCCGATAGTGGTACACCGGTGATTGGTGAGATTCCAACCGGCCTGCCCCAGTTTCATATGCCGGTTATTGATGCCAGTTTGATGATGCAAATGATTGCCTCCGGTTTAACCCTGGCAGGTTTAGGCGCCATTGATTCATTACTCACATCTCTGGTGGCAGACAATATTACCCGCACCCAACACAAGCCGGATAGAGAACTGATTGGTCAGGGAATCGGTAATACCATTGCCGGTTTATTCGGTGGCCTGCCCGGTGCCGGTGCCACCATGCGTACTGTGGTGAATGTGAACGCTGGCGGGCGCACACCCATCTCCGGCGCATTGCACAGTGTGATTTTATTGCTGATTGTTTTAGGTGCCGGTTCACTGGCCAGCGATATTCCCAAGGCAGTACTGGCAGGAATACTCATTAAAGTGGGTACGGATATTATTGACTGGGATTATCTCAAGCGGTTAAAACATGCACCCAAAGCTGGCGTAGCCATTATGTTAACGGTGCTGTTTATTACGGTGTTTGTTGATCTGCTACTGGCTTTTGGTGTGGGTATGGTAATGGCCAGCTTTTTGTTTATGAAACGCATGACCGATATGCAGGTGGAAAATATGCGTGCCATGACCGGCCCCAGTGGTGAAGTGCCATTGAGTGAGCAGGAAGCGCAAATCATGCAGCAGGCAGATGGAAAAATACTGCTCTTCCATTTAAGTGGCCCCATCAGTTTTTCATCTGCAAAAGCCATGGTTAGACGACATTCCGCCGTTGTGGAATATCAATATATGTTGCTGGATTTAAGTGAAGTACCCAGCATTGATTTTACCGTGGCACTGGCGCTGGAAGATATTATCAAGGAAACCCTGAGCGCCGGGCGGCAGATATTTTTAATCGGTGCCCGTGAGCCGGTGTATAAAATGTTACAACAACAAAAAGTATTGCAGAATCTGCCGGAAGGGAGTATTTATGATAATCGTCTGGATGCATTAATGCATGTGCAGGCGATAATAAATAAAGCAGAGCCGTAGGGCGGGTTAAGCTTTTCAGCCTGATGTGTGATTTGTCGGGTCACGGCAAAAGCGCCTGACACCGAGCTACAAACTGACGCAGAGTGATAACACAAAAAACATTATTAACCACAGAGGACACAGGGTGCACAGAGAAAAGCTGGGGTATGTCGGGTTAAGTTTTTAAAATCTAGCAGAAATTTGAAGACTATATTTGATCGATAATGCTTTTTTCTTGACGCAGAGACGCAGAGACACAGAGACACAGAGACACAGAGACACAGAGACACAGAGGCGCAGAGTGATAATACAAAAAACAATATTCTTTGCGCCCTTCGCGCCTTCGCGTCAAACCATCCCCCCGGAAACTCTCCGTGCCTCTGTGTCAACACGAAGGTGTCGGAGTTAAATGAATTTAATGCCGACAAAATTTTCAAGATTTTAAGGCTAGGTCAGGCTATAGCCATAACCCAGCCTTGATCTGTATACTAGATTTTTCGCCGACCAAACCCAAACAGTGCTAATAAACCTGAGCCAAACAACCATACGGCAGCGGGTACAGGTACAGCTGATACAGTGGTCAACTCAAATGTCCACTTCTCGTTATAGTAATCTGTGAAGTCTGCATATGAGCTAAGTGTTAGCTGGTAATTGCTGCCCACTTCAAACTGGCCATCAAAGCCAAAAGGGTTAATGCCATCAGTAGTCAGATCCCAGCTATTGAGCCTGAATATATCCGTGCCATCTTGAGTCAGAATAACATCCATATTCCCCCAGAAGGCTGTATCAAGGCTTCCATTAAGGGAGAAGTTAGTCAGCTCATCTACACTAAATTGAGTTGAAAAGACACTGGTTGCATCTGCACCGTAATTTGCAGCATCAAAGCCTGCATAAGTCCAGCCACTGCCGGACATGCCGG
>JALTRC010000188.1 GCA_026998145.1 Gammaproteobacteria bacterium | reverse complement strand
GAACTGTAACAGGCGGTTTCACCGTGATGGCCCACAAAACCTTCCTGGCCGGCGGCAGCATCCCAGCGTTTGCCCAGGCCATGGGCGCAGTCTTCAATCAGACGAATACCATGCGCATCACACAGGGCCTTGATTTTATCCATCTCCGCAATATGACCGCGCATATGGGAGACAATAAAAAATTTCACATCCGGCTGTTGTGCTATCTGCTGCTCAAAATGTTGCAGGTCGATAATGTACTGGTCATTACATTCCACATACACAGGCTCGGCACTGGCGTGAACAATTGCACTGGGCACGGCGGTAAAGGTAAAGGCATTGGTAAACACCCTGTCGCCCGGCTGCACCCCCATGGCTTTCAGGGAAATAAACATGGCGCTGCCACAGGAATTGACCGCCACCACATATTGATGACCGGTGTACTGGCCGAATGCCTGCTCCAGCTTTGAGACTTCGCTTTCCCCCTCCCCATCTGCCACATGACCATAACGATACAACATGCCATTTTTCATGAGTTCAACGGCATTTTCGATCCCTTCAGCCGGAATAGGGTTGGGTGCATCAAAGCTTTTGCTAAATTTCATGGGAGATTTTTATTGGAAAAGACGAGGCATTTTATCATAGCCGCCCGACTTTTTCGATTCACATTGGAACCACAGCTGTGGGATTGCCGACATTCCCGTCTATTAAGGGATGTTTGCGTTTTGTTTATCGGGGCAGAGCATCCAGAATTTTCTGGTGAATCCCCCCAAAGCCGCCATTGCTCATCACCACAATATGATCCCCCGGCTGCGCATGATCCTTTAGATAATCCACAATAGACTCGACCTGCTGGTACAGACATCCCCTGTCCCCCAGCTCATCCACCACCGACTGCAAATCCCAGTTCACCTCCGCAGGCTGATACAACAGGCTGAAATCCGCTGACGCCAGTGATGGCGCAATCGCTCCCTTATGCACGCCCATGCGCATGGTATTGGATCGTGGCTCCAGCACCGCCCATATTCTTGCACTGCCCACAGCCGTCCTTAAACCGTCCAGGGTTTCGCTAATGGCAGTGGGATGATGGGCAAAATCATCGTACACCGTAACCCCATTGACTTCCCCCCGCAGCTCCATGCGCCGCTTAACCCCTTTGAAGGCCTTCATGGCGGCAATCGACTGTTCCACAGGCACACCCGCGTGACGGGCCGCAATAATCGCCGCCAGAGCATTCATGCGATTATGCCGTCCCAGCATATGGCCGCTTACCCGCCCCATGGGCTGACCGTTTAAGACAATATCAAAGGCGCGGCCATCGTCAGATACATTATGGATGGTCCAGTCAGCCTCCCCTTCATCCGCAAATTTTTCCAGCTGACTCCAGCAGCCCATGGCCAGCACATCATCCACATTCTTTTCATTGCCATTGCTGACAATCAGACCTTCACCCGGCACAGTGCGCAGAAAATGATGAAACTGTTTTTTAATGGCAGCCAGATCATCAAAAATATCCGCATGATCAAATTCCAGATTATTTAAAATCACCGTGCGGGGATGGTAATGAACAAACTTGGAACGCTTGTCAAAAAAGGCCGTGTCATATTCATCCGCCTCCACCACAAAAAAGGGCGAGTCACCCAGCCGCGCTGAAATACCAAAATTGGCCGCCACACCACCAATTAAAAAGCCGGGATTCAAACCCGCATATTCCAGTATCCAGGCCAGCATACTGCTGGTGGTGGTTTTGCCATGGGTACCGGCCACAGCCAGCACCCAGCGATCCTGCAATACATTTTCATACAGCCACTGGGGGCCGGAGTTGTATTTCATATTGCGGTTAAGCATGGCTTCCACCGCCTCATTGCCCCGGGTCATTACATTGCCCACCACCACTTCATCCACATCATCACTTAAATGCCCGGCCTTATAGCCCTGCATTAAATCTATACCCTGTGATTCCAGCTGGCTGCTCATAGGGGGGTAAACATTGGCATCCGAGCCGGTAACCTGATGACCCGCCTGCCGCGCCAGCACCGCAATCCCCCCCATAAAAGTGCCACAGATGCCGAGAATATGAATATGCATTTATTGTCCTATATCGGGAAACGCCAGTTGAATGGCGGTAATGGTAATGAGTACATAACACAGGGTCAGCACAAAGGCCGACAGCATTCGCACTTCCAGAGCCTGACGAAAAATATGCGCAAACACCGCCAGGCTCCAGCTATACAGGCCAATCAGCACCAGCCCCACATCGGCACCAGCCGATTCATTCTGCCGCACATATTCCAGCATATACATCAGCGGCAGTTCCAGTAGCTGAAACAAACTGCCCACCGCCAGAAAACTGCTGCTGACCTGCACAAAACGAGGCGTTTTATTAAAGGCTTTAAGGGTGAGATAAATAAACAGAAACAGAATCAGTGTATCCAGTCCGGTAGCCAGAACCGCCCGTTCAAAATCTTCGCTGGCCAGCCAGCTAATGGATTCGATCAAAAAATAAACCAGCAATAAACTTTTTAACAGAGCCTTTGAATAGGGGATATCCTGCGGCCCTGCCGACAGTAAACAAATATCCCAGAACTTTCTAAACAGGGCAGCCATATTTTTTTTCGGTTATTATGTACGCAGAAAATCAGCCGTCATTATGACCGATTTAGGCTGATTAAAACACACTGAAGTCGCGCAAAAATGAAACTGACAATCACACGCCCGGATGACTGGCACCTGCACCTTCGGGACGGGGATATTCTAAAAGACCTGGTACCTTTTACGACTCGGCAATTTGGCCGTGCCATTATTATGCCCAATCTGGTGCCTCCCACAACAACGACGCAGCAGGCACTGGACTATCGTCAGAGAATTATTGCCGCCATACCGGAAGGCATCTCGTTTGAGCCTTTAATGACCCTGTATCTCACTGACAATACCCCGGCCGATGAAATCACCCGCGCCGCCGAAAGCGGACAGATTAAAGCCGTAAAATTATATCCGGCCGGGGCCACCACCAATTCCGATGCGGGTGTCACCGATATCAAAAATTGCTACGCCACTCTGGAAGCCATGCAAAAACATCACATTCCCCTGCTGGTGCATGGAGAAGTGACCGATGCCGAGATTGATGTATTTGACCGGGAAAAAGTCTTTATCGACCGGGTTCTGTCACCACTGCAAAAAGATTTTCCCCAGCTGAAAATTGTCTTTGAACATATCACCACCAAAGATGCGGTTGATTTTGTGATGAGCACAGACAGCCACATGGGCGCCACCATTACCCCCCAGCATTTACTGTATAACCGCAATGCCATTTTTAAAGGCGGCATTCGTCCCCATTATTACTGTCTGCCCGTATTAAAGCGGGAAAGCCACCGGCAGGCACTGGTCAAAGCGGCAACCTCCGGCAGTGGAAAATTTTTTCTGGGTACCGACAGCGCCCCCCATGCCCAACACAAAAAAGAAAGCCCCTGTGGCTGCGCCGGTATTTTTTCAGCGCCACTGGCCATCGAACTTTATACCCGGGTATTTGATGAGAATAATGCACTGGACAAACTGGAAGCCTTTGCCAGTTTCCATGGTGCGGATTTTTATGGATTGCCCCGTAATACGGATACGATTACGCTGGAGAAAAAAGACTGGCAGGTACCGGAATCCTATCCGCTGGGTGAAGACAGAATCGTGCCATTCCATGCAGGTGAAACCGAACCCTGGCAGCTGCTTTAAGCGGCCAGGATTCGGCCTGATTAACGGGTCGTGGTTTTACGCAAAAAACGAAAGCGTTTTATATCCTTGTCGAAATCATCAATGATTTTCTGCTTTTCAATTTCCTTGGTTTCCACAAACTGATAATAGGTTTCCAGTTGGCGACTGACCGCCACCACATCTTTACGCATATTTTCCGGCACTTTTCGTTTGGATGCTTCAATGGCTGCAATGCGTTTTTTCAGTTTCTGCAATTTTTCCTCATAGTTTTTAATATTGGCCTCGGTCAGGGTGATTTGCGACTGCACCGCATCAACCCGCGCATCCCGCGACATTAATATATCCCGCTCGGTGGTAAAAGTTTCCAGCAATACTCGATCACGTAAGGCCTGCTGCTCTTCTATGGCCTTTTGTTTCTTGTCGATTTCTGCCTGTTCGCGCTGCTTTTTACGCTGATTCAATATATCTTCACGGCTTGGATAGGCAGGATATTTTTTTACCACAACCCCCTGGTCATTCAGCACCTCATGCTGTTTCTTCAGATACTTTGACGGCACTCTATCCCCGTAATGCACCTGACCATTTTCATCCACCCATTTATTCAAACCGGCCTGTAATGTCTGGGACCCCAGCATTAACAGTACAAAACCGGCAAACCTGCGTAAAACTAACATCTTTCAACCTCTGGCTATTATTTGCTATTGAGTATAAGCAGGAAAACGCTTTTTTGCCTGTGTTCAATGGCTTATGGCACAATGCGGTCAGTTTTCAGCTGGACATTGCCTTGCTCGATATCAATCAGATTCTGTTATTTATTATTTCGGTGGTGGCCAATCTTTTTTCAGCCCTGGCCGGAGGTGGCGCTGGGCTTATCCAGTTACCGGCACTGATATTCCTGGGCCTGCCTTTTGGTATTGCCCTGGCCACCCACAAGGTTGCCAGCATTGCCCTGGGGGTGGGCGCAACCATCCGCCACCTGAAAAGCTCACGGCTGGATCGCCATTTTGCCCTGTTTATTCTGGCCACCGGTGTGCCGGGGGTAGTGCTGGGGGCCAACCTGATTTTAAAAATCCCGGAAAATATCGCCCAGTTTTC
>JALTRC010000187.1 GCA_026998145.1 Gammaproteobacteria bacterium | reverse complement strand
CTGCAAAAAGAACTAAGCCTGCCTGTTGATGCGTCTATTCCTGTAATGGGTATGATTAGCCGTCTGGTTGAACAAAAGGGGCTGGATATTATTTTACAAAGTCTGCCCAGCCTGCTGGAGAAAGAAATACAGATTATTATACTGGGTACTGGGGATCTGCATTATGAAATGCAACTTGCAGAGCTGGCGCAACAGTATCCGCATAAACTGTTTGTTAAAATTGGTTACAGCGAAGCACTGGCCCACCGCATTGAAGCCGCCAGCGATATGTATCTGATGCCATCCACATTTGAACCCTGCGGCCTGAATCAGTTGTACAGTTTGCGTTATGGCACCCTGCCGATTGTGAGCCGGGTAGGCGGACTGGCTGATACGGTTATTGATGCCAGTGAAGACAATATCCAGAACAATACCGCAAATGGTTTTGTGCTCACCACACATTCATCTGCGGCGCTCATTGAGGCTACTGAGCGGGCGCTCAAATATTATCCGCAAAAAAGCCTGTGGAAAAAAATTCAGCTGAATGCCATGTCCGGCGACTTTTCCTGGGCATCCAGCGCAGCCCATTATATTGAGCTGTATCAGCAGGCTTTAAAACAACAGGCATCCGGCGTTTAGTTCAAACGGTCATTAGCCTGCTTTTTAGCGGCTTTAAAACAATCATCCCGCCATTTGCATTGCAGCTGATCGCATTCCCCATTTAGCGCCGATGCAAAACAGTTAAAATTGCCTTCTGCCAGCTGAATACTTTGAATCAGATTCACCTTGCTCATGCGGGCGGTTTTAATACCCATACCTTTAGCCAGCACACGTATTTCCTGCATATTCATATTGTTATCCTCATTTGAAATATAAAATCCAGCGACTGAAATAACAGCCTGTTCATTCAAAATGAATCTGAACCTGCGGCTGCCTTATCAATAAACCAGTTTATATCGCCAATACAGTTAATCGGCAAAGCTTCATTTTTGCGTATGCGGGACATCACCTCAGCCTTTGCCGAACCACTTGCTAACACCACTCTGCATGGGGAAGATTGTAAAGTGTTAAGGCCTAAAGATACACGCTCTGGGGGCGGTTTTGGGGAATCGTACACAGGCACCACCGAGCGCTCATCCTGTAGTGCCTGATTGCCGGGAAATAAGCTGGCGGTATGTCCATCTTCCCCCATCCCCAGAAAAATAATATCAAGCTCAATAGCATCAATCACTTTACGATAATGCCTGGCACCCTCTTCCGCACCCAGCTCAGCCGGAATGGGAAAAGCATTTACCTGTGGCAGACGGGACCACAGGTTTTTCTGTAGCATCACATCATTACGCTCTTTATGCCCGACCGGGTAACAACGCTCATCCCCCAGGTACCAGTAAATTTTGCCCCAGTCCAGATCTTTTTCGATTAAAAAGGCAAAACACTGAACCGGTGTATTGCCGCCGGGCAGAGCAATATGGCAGCAATCTTTTTGCCTGACACAGGTATTAATCTGCTGCCCGATAAAATCTGCCGCCGCCATGGAGGCCTGCTGGAAATTATTTTTTATATGCCATGTATGCACGTTGCTAACCGGGCTTGTGCCAGCCGCCAACGCAGCCTTCAAATAGTGCATCCATACCCGGCACCTCCCAGCTACCGGCCCGATAACGATCAACAGAAATTCGCTCTTTCCAGGCAGCCAGAATCGGTTCAATAATTTTCCAGGATTCTTCCACTTCATCCCCACGGGAAAACAATGTGGCATCACCGGTCAGTACATCGTGCAATAACACCTCATAGGCTTCGGATACATCATCACCATTTTCAGCATAAGGGGCACGCATCACCATACGCTGAGTGTCCGTGGTCAAGCCGGGCATTTTGGCATTCATACGCAGGGCAATACCTTCATCCGGGTGTACCCGAAATACCAGTGAATTAGCCAGCGGCGGTGTGGCATGGGTATCAAATAAATTAAACGGCGGGTTCCTGAAACGAATGACGATTTCTGATACCCGTTTCGGCAGGCGTTTGCCGGTCCATAAAATAAATGGCACCCCCTGCCAGCGCCAGTTATCAATATGAAAACGTACCCCGGCAAATGTTTCGGTTACCGAATCGGGGGAGACATTTTCTTCTGCCACATAGGCTTTTACTTTTTCATCCCCAATACAACCCGAGCCATATTGGGCGGCGATAGCCTGCTGTTTTATGCCGTCAACTTTAAAGGGGCGAACCGCCCGCAATACTTTTATTTTTTCATCACGCACCGCATCGGCAGTAAATTCAACCGGCGGCTCCATGGCCACCAGGGTCATCACCTGCATTAAATGACTCTGGATCATGTCACGCAGGGCGCCGGATTTTTCATAATAATTGGCCCGGTATTCTATGCCGATGGATTCAGCCGCTGAGATCTGAATATGATCGATAAAATTTCGGTTCCACAAAGGTTCTAAAATACTATTGGCAAAACGGTAGACCAGCAGGTTCTGCACACTTTCCTTACCCAGATAATGGTCGATGCGATAAATCTGCGATTCATCCAGTACTTCCTGAAGCTCCTGGTTCAGTTGCTGGGCGCTTTTTAAATCCATACCAAAAGGCTTTTCAATCACCACGCGCCGAAAGCCCTGTGTTTGATCGGTTAAGCCCTGCTGTTCCAGGCCGGCGGCGATGGTGGTATACCAGCGGGGCGGCACCGCACAGTAAAACATGGCATGGGTATGCCCACCCAGTTCCTCCAGAGAAGCCGATAGATTTTCATAGGTCTGTTCTTCCTGCAGGTCACCGCTGATCATTTTTAACATGGCAGAAAAACGCTGCCACTTTTCATTATCCAGCTTTAGCTCAGGACAATAGTCCGTAACCCCTTTATGCAGGGCATCAATCCATTGCTGCTGCTCCACGCCTCTTAACACACCAATGATGCGACTATCCGGGTGCAGCAGGCCACAGTCCAGCATCTTTAACAGGGCGGGCACCAGTTTACGTTTGGTCAGATCCCCCCCTGCCCCAAAAATCACGATATTAGCCGGCTCCATGGCATCACCTTTATTGCAGTAATTACAGAAATTTTTATCCTTATGTTCCATTGAAGTCTCTCTATTTGGATGAACGGATACTGTGCCCGCCAAAACCGGCGCGCATGGCATTTAATACTTTTCCGGCAAAGGATGGGTCCTGCCGGCTACGAAAACGCATTTGCAGCGCCAGAGTCAGAACCGGTGTGGGTACGCCCAGCTCGATGGAATCCTGCACCGTCCAGCGACCTTCGCCGGAATCATCCACATAATCACTTAAAGATGACAGTCCTGCGTCATTTTTAAATGCATCAGCCATTAAATCCAGCAGCCAGGAACGCACCACGCTGCCATGCTGCCAGATTCCAGAAACCTGCTGCAAATCCAGCTCCATTTCTTTTTTCGCATCCAGCAACTCAAAACCTTCTGCAAAAGCCTGCATCATGCCGTACTCGATACCATTATGTACCATCTTCACATAATGCCCGGCGCCTGCCGGCCCCACGTGCCCCCAGCCCTTATCCTTTGCCGGGGCCAGAGATTCCAGTGCAGGCCGTAGCATCTCAATCGCCTCATCCGTGCCACCCACCATCATGCTATAACCGTTCTCCAGCCCCCATACACCGCCTGAGGTTCCGCAATCCACAAAATGAATAGCCTGCTCTTTTAAGCGTGCCGCCCGTTGTTTTGAAAGATTAAAATTGGAATTGCCCCCATCAACCAGCAGATCCCCTGCTGCCATACCCGCAGCCAACAGAGCATCAATACTGTCATCGACAAATTCATGGGGAACCATCAGCCAGATAACTCTGGCTGGTGACAGCGCCTGGATTAAATCATCCAGGCTATCCACCGCCGTGATGTTATCCAGCTCATCAGCCAGCGACTGTGCACTCTGCTTATCCACATCATAGGCAACAATTTCATGCCCATCGGCTACCAGTCGGCGAACCATATTCGCCCCCATTTTTCCCAAACCAATCATTGCGAGTTTCATATGGCACCTGTTTGTTATTTATTTAATGATATATTCCGCGCGGAAAGTTTCGGCTTTATTAAACACCTCTGCGGAATATAGTCCAGTGTACGCTAATAGAGGCCAGCGGATATACAACAGTTCAATTTTTTATTAAATTATATCTTATTGATTTTAATGGGAATTAATCTGAATATTTTCAAAAGACCGGCAGCCGGAAAAAGTCATGCAGCAATCTATTTCAGATACTTTT
Organism: Gammaproteobacteria bacterium; assembly: GCA_026998145.1. Classification (GTDB taxonomy): domain Bacteria; phylum Pseudomonadota; class Gammaproteobacteria; order SZUA-229; family SZUA-229; genus JALTRC01. Next base: position 554 of record JALTRC010000187.1, on the reverse strand, counting down.
TATAAAACCAGCCTGTAAAATACCTCAACTTCCAAAAATACCAATGTTCTCAACAACATATTCATAAATTATTCATTGACTGCTGTATGTGACAGTATATAATCCAGTCTAGTTTGAAAGTACGCCTTATATTTATGCACACCATTTCGATGCTCTACCTGTAGTACCTCGTCCTGTTCTCCATAAGTAAAATAGCAACACTTCAAGCCAATACAGCCCTGATGCAGGGCACAATTACTCTTGAAAAATTAATAGGATAAAGATTATGTCTACAACTACTGGTACCGTTAAATGGTTCAACGAAGCGAAAGGTTTTGGTTTTATCGAGCAGGAGTCTGGCCCAGACGTTTTTGCTCATTTCAGTGCAATCACAGGCTCAGGCTTCAAAACACTGACTGAAGGTCAAAAAGTTGAGTTTACTATCACTCAAGGCCAGAAAGGTCCTCAAGCTGAGAACATCGTAGCACTGTAATTTTACAGTCACTGCCTTAGGGCAGATACGAAAAAAGCAGGGTTTTTACCCTGCTTTTTTTGTGCCTGTGTAAAAAAGGGAG
>JALTRC010000186.1 GCA_026998145.1 Gammaproteobacteria bacterium | reverse complement strand
GCCAGGCTATGTACCAGGCTGTTAATCAGCAGGCGGGGCTGGAAGCTTTGTTGATGGAAGCTGATCTGGCCTTCTTCAATGCGGGAGAAATCAACAATGTCTTCAATGATTTCCTGCAATGTATGGCTGGACTGGCTCAGCGCCTGTAAATATTGTTTCTGTTGCGGGTTCAGTTCGGTTTTATTGAGCAGGTCTATCATGCCAACCACGCCGCCAATAGGGGTGCGAATCTGGTGAGTCATGCTGGACAGAAATTCGGTTTTGGCCCTGTTGGCCTGCTCGGCTTCTTTTACTGCATCCTGCAGGCGTTTTTGCAGGGAATACAAATAAAAGGGCAGCGCTAAAATCAGCAGTAAAAAGGCTGCTGCATCCAGTGTCAGCGTTGACCAGGCGTTTTGGGTAATGAGCAGAGTGTTATAGCCGATAAAGGTAAAGGCCACGGCGGCAATTAATAAATTTTTGCCGTAACGGGTGCCATAGCCAATATAAATCCATAAATAAATCAGCACATATACGCTGTTAATGCCGCCGGTTAAATAGGATGAAAAGGTTGTGCAGGATATATCGATAAATAAAGTAAGGTAGCGACGGGGTGTTGATTCCGGCACCCAGTAAATACTGATAATAATTAAAAAGGTATAGCCGAAAAAGAACTCGGCAAATAGCTGTAATGTGTCACGGCTATCATTAAAGTGGCCGGACTCAATGCCCGATGCAATATAGACATAGGTCAGCAGGCCAATGGCCAGACGTATAATAGATTGTATAAATTCGGTATTTTTCAGTTTTTCCATAAATCCTGCTTTAGCATCATGCTATTAAGGATACTCTGATCAATTCATGAACTCACATTTCACGTTTAAAATACGCGGCTTTAGCGTTGCGAACCTTCCCGAGCCTGCTATTGCGTGCGGTTCGGCGCCTTGAATCCACGCATTTTAAACGCAAACTGTTTCGTCCAGAATTAATCAGAGTCTCCTTAAATTATTGTTATTTAAAAAGCCTTTCGTCCAGAATGAGTCAGAGATCCCTTAATCTGAGCTTCCTTTAAAATCCAGCAGTTGCACCCAGTGAAGCACAGGCTGTGTGCTCTTTTTCAGCAGGTGACTCTGGCAGCCAATATTGGCCGTGGCAATTACATCCGGTTGCTGGTGTTGCAAATGTTTTATTTTATTGTCCAGCAGTTGCGCGGATAAATCGGCCTGTAATATCGAGTAGGTGCCTGCTGAACCGCAACATAAATGAGAATCTTTGACCTCTACCCGCCGGTAGCCCAGCGCATCAAGAAAGGTTTCCACCCTGCCATTGAGTTGCTGCCCATGTTGCAGGGAGCAGGGCGGGTGCCAGGCAACTGACTGGATTGTGTCATACTTTTTGAAAAACTGCATGTCGCCCAGTTGCAGAAACTCACAAATATCCACACAGGACTGACTGATTCTGGCCGCCTTGTCCGCATATTCGGTATCGTCTTTCAGTAGTGTGGCGTAATCCTTGATATGGCTGCCGCAACCGGAGGCGGTCATAATAATGGCTTCAGCCCCCTGCTCAATCAGCGGCAGCCAGCGGTCGATATTGTGCCGGGCCAGTTGCAGGGTTTCTTCCTCTGCGTTCATATGGTGGGATAGTGCACCACAACATTTTATCTCGCTGCAATCCATGATCCCTATGCCAAGATGAGAGAGCAGTTGGCGGGTTTTATGATTGATGTCCGGTTGCAGGCCATTCTGTACACAGCCTTCCAGCATCAGTACCTGACGTTTGACGGGGACTTTTACGGGTATTGATGGCGGATTTATTTTCTGCACCCGCAGACTGCGGGTGAGTGATTCGGGCAGCAGCGGTGCAAAAAGCCGTCCCAGGCGGATTGTGTTATTGAACAATACAGGACTCAGCAGAAATTTGCGCAAGGCGCTGCGAAACAGCTTTTCCATCAGGGGGCGTTTGACCTGCTGCTCAACAATCTGCCGGCCAATATCCAGCAGGCGATGATAATTCACACTGGAGGGGCAGGTGGTTTCGCAATTGCGGCAAGTGAGGCAGCGATCCAGATGCTGCTGGGTTTTGCGGCTGGCCGGCTGGCCTTCCAGCACCTGTTTGATTAAATAAATGCGGCCTCTGGGGCCATCCAGCTCATCCCCCAGCTGCAAATAGGTGGGGCAGGTGGCGGTGCAGAAGCCGCAGTGTACACAGGAGCGCAGAATGCTGTCGGCTTCTGCGCCTATAGGGCTGGACTTAAATATTTCGCTAAGCTGGGTTTTCAACTTATAACCCCCGATAGATTCGGCCGGGATTAAAAATACCCATGGGGTCCATGGCCTGTTTGGTGTTGCGCTGCAATGTCATCAGCTGGGTATCCAGCGGCTGAAAAATATTGTCGGCCCGGCTTCGGGTTTTATATAAACAGGCATGGCCCCCCAGAGAGCTGGTCAGGGCAAAAATATCGGTTTCGCCCTCATGGTGTATCCAGCGTTGCCCCCCGTGCCATTCAATAATCTGTTCACCCGGCATATTGAGCGGCGCTGTGGCCGGTGGCAGGGACAGGCGCCAGAGGTTTTTATCCTGCTGGAAAAAATCCATTTGCTGGTGTTGTAGACGGGGCCAGATACTGTCATCGATTATCTCGCCCCCCAGTTTTTGCCTTGCACTATCCACTGCGCTGGGGGTGGAATCCAGACGGATTAAAAGCTGTTCCTGCATAATGCAGCTGGCGCTAATGGGCAGTGGCTGGCCGGCCCACTGACGGATGCTTTTAATGGCGGCCGCTTCTTCCATATCAAATTTAAGGCTCAGGCGGCTGGCCGGGCGGGGCAGTACCTTCAGGCTGATATCCAGCAATATGCCCAGGGTGCCCAGAGAGCCGGCCATCAGCCGTGACACATCATAACCGGCCACATTTTTCATCACCTGACCGCCAAACTGTACTATTTCACCACGGCCATTGATCATGCGACAGCCCAGCACAAAATCCCTGACCGAGCCACTAAAGGCGCGGGACGGCCCGGACAAGCCGGCAGCCACACAGCCGCCAATGGTGGAGGATTCATTAAAGGCCGGCGGCTCAAAGGCCAGCATTTGATTGTGTTCGGCCAGTGTCTGTTCGATCTCACTTAAACGGGTGCCCGCTTTTACGGTGATCACCAGCTCGGCTGGCTGGTAGTCGATAATGCCCTGATGGTCAGCAACCGGGCAGGGGGTGCCCGCTACCGGATGGCCGTAAAACGCCCGGCTATTGCCGGCAAAGATATTTAAAGGCTGTTGTTCGGCAATGGCCTGCTGCACCTGTTGCTGTAATTGTCGGGCTGTGTGATCGGTCATATTAAAATCTGGGTAATTCCGGGTGGGGCAGTTTGCCATTATGGACATGCATGGCGCCCAGTTCGGCGCAGCGGTGCAGGGTGGGAACCGCCTTGCCCGGGTTCAATAAACCCAGAGGGTCAAAGGCGGCCTTGATATCGTGAAACTGTTGCAACTCCAGGGGCTTGAACTGCACACACATCTGGTCGATTTTTTCGATGCCCACACCGTGTTCGCCGGTAATGCTGCCGCCCACTTCCACACAGTAGTCCAGTATCCTGCCGCCAAATGCTTCCGTGCGTTCCAGCTCGCCGGGAATATTGGCATCGTATAAAATCAGCGGATGCAGATTGCCGTCACCGGCGTGAAACACATTGGCCACCGGCAGATTGTATTCATCGGATAGCTGATTGATCCGTTCCAGCACATCGGCCAGACGGGAACGTGGAATGGTGCCGTCCATACAGTAATAATCCGGCGCCAGACGGCCAACGGCAGGAAAGGCGGCCTTGCGACCTTTCCACAGCAGCGCCTGTTCCTGCGGGTTGGCGGCTTCCCGAATCTGGGTGGCGCCATTTTTCTGTAAAATGATTTTGACCTGCTGGCTGGTTTCGATCACTTCCCGTTCTGTACCATCCAGCTCACAAAGCAGGATGGCGGCCGCATCTCTGGGGTAGCCGGCATGGACAAAATCCTCTGCTGCCTGTATGGATAGTTTATCCATCATTTCCAGACCGCCCGGCACAATGCCATCGGACAAAATACTGGCGACAGCATGGCCGGCTTTGGCCACATTATCAAAGGCCGCCATTATCACCTGTGTCTGTTCCGGCAAAGGCAGTAGCTTGACGCTGACTTCCACAATAATCCCCAGCATGCCCTCGCTGCCATTAAACAGGGCCAGCAGATCATAGCCGGGGCTGTCCAGGGCGTCGCTGCCCAGTGTGACCAGCTCCCCTTCAATGGTGACGATTTTGATTTGCTGCACATTGTGAACCGTGAGGCCGTATTTCAAACAGTGAACGCCGCCGGAGTTTTCCGCCACATTGCCGCCGATGGTGCAGGCGATTTGTGAGGAAGGGTCGGGGGCATAAAACAGGCCGTATTCCCTGACCGCATCGGAGATAGCCAGATTGCGCACCCCCGGCTGCACCCGGGCGCTGAGATTGGCAATATCAATATCCAGAATGCGATTGAATTTGGCCAGACTCAGCAGCAGGCTGTTATCCACCGGCAGCGCGCCGCCGGATAATCCGGTGCCCGCGCCCCGGGCAATGACCGGCACCTGATGCTGGTGGCAGAGTCTGACAATGGCCTGCACCTGCTCAATGGTTTCCGGCAGCGCTACCAGAGCCGGCAGTTTTTTGTAGGCGGACAGGCCATCACACTCGTAGGGGCGGGTGTCTTCTTCATCCTGTAGCAGGGAGGCGCTGTCCAGCAGATTGCCGAGTTGCTGCAAAAAGGCGGGGGGGAAGTCTGGCATATTTATCT
>JALTRC010000185.1 GCA_026998145.1 Gammaproteobacteria bacterium | reverse complement strand
CTCGATGAGTTTAAGCAAATCATCCATCAGGCTGTTATAGGCATCGCTTAAATAATCGGGAATAAAATTGTTGTGCAGTAAAAAATCACGGGCATCGATCACATAGCTTTGTATATCAATAGCCGGGCGATACTGAAATGTTTGCTGACTGCCCAGTGCGTGAATGCGGCCAATAAAACGGCCCAACCATTCCAGGTGCTGCGGATTGTCCAGCTCCGGTGTGCGGCCACCTTTACGGGGGTAGAGGGCGTAGCGAAAGTCCTGATGAAAAAGCAGACTCTGATTATTAAAACGCAGAGGGGCAACCACCGGAATTTCCAGTTCGGCCAGTGCTTCGGTGAACTCATGCTCTTCTATGATCTGTGCATCGCTCCAGCGATTGGGGCGGTAGAATTTGCCAATCAGCGGCGGCGCATCGTCTATGCCAATCTGGTAAACACGATTCTCATAGCTGTTAAGGGCAAGGATACGGGCATCGCATTGCAGGCCGATGGATTCGACCGCATCTATAATGGTATCCGGGTTAAGGGCGGCGAAATCATGGAGGGGCTGGTCGGTCATGGGCGGGCTTATTCCTTAAGGGAAATGTCTGCGCAAAGACACGAAGACTCACGGTGATATTAAAGCCCGGGATGCAGTAGTGCAGCCCTTTCTTTAATCTTTAACTTTCTGCAATACCAGGCAGGCATTGGTGCCACCAAAACCGAAGTTATTGGTGAGTACCGTATTTAATTCCACATTGTCCTGGCGTTCGGTCACAATGGGCATATCCCCCATGTCCGGGTCCATATTGCTGATATTGGCTGAGGCCTGAATAAAGCCGTGCTCCATCATCAGCAAACAGTAGATGGCTTCCTGAACACCGGCCGCGCCCAGAGAGTGCCCACATAAGGATTTGCTGGAACTGAGCGGTGGAACCTTGTCGGCAAAGACTTCACGGATGGCTTCGATTTCCTTAACATCACCCACCGGCGTGCTGGTGCCGTGGGTATTGATGTAATCAATCGGTGCATCAACACTTGAAAGGGCCTGTTGCATACAACGGATGGCACCTTCACCGGATGGCGCCACCATGTCATAACCATCGGATGTGGCGCCGTAGCCGACAACTTCCGCGTAGATTTTCGCGCCCCGGGCTTTGGCGTGTTCCAGCTCTTCCAGTACTACTATGCCGCCACCACCGGCAATAACAAAGCCATCACGGCTTTCATCATAAGGACGTGATGCGGATTCCGGCGTTTCATTGTACTTGGTGGACAGGGCGCCCATGCCGTCAAACAGCATACTCAATGACCAGTGCTCCTCTTCGCCGCCGCCGGCAAAGATAATATCCTGCTTGCCCATCTGAATCTGTTCCACCCCATTGCCGATACAGTGGGTGCCGGTGGCACAGGCGGAGCTGATGGAATAATTAACACCCTTGATTTTAAACGGTGTGGCCAGGCAGGCAGAAACCGTGCTGGACATGGTACGGGGCACCATATAAGGGCCAACCCGGCGGATGCCTTTTTCCCGCAGTGTGTCAGTGGCAATAATCTGGTTGGATGGAGAGCCGCCGCCGGAGCCGACAATCAGGCCGGCCCGGGGGCTGGATACCTGCTCATCCGTCAGGCCGGAGTCTTCAATGGCCTGCTTCATGGCAATATAGGCATAGGCGGCCGCATCACCCATAAAGCGTTTTACCTTGCGATCGATATGCTCGGCCAGATCGATTTCCACATGGCCGGCTACATGGCTGCGCATGCCCGCTTCTTTATATTCCGGACGAAAACTGATGCCGGATTTGCCTTCGTATAATGAATCCTTAACGGCGTTTTTGTCGTTGCCCAGGCAGGATACAATGCCGTATCCCGTAATTACCACTCGTCTCATAACTAATACCTAAAAATCTTCTGTCGATGTAAACAGGCCAACGCGCAAGCCGTTGGCAACATAAATTTCACGGCCATCTACTTCCATGGTGCCGTCTGCAATCCCCATTACCAGACCGCGGGCAATAATGCGTTTGATATTGATTTTATATGTGACCTTTTTGGCGCTAGGCAATACCTGGCCGGTAAATTTTACCTCGCCAACGCCCAGCGCGCGGCCCTTGCCCGGGTGGCCCAGCCAGCCCAGATAAAAGCCCACCAGCTGCCACATGGCATCCAGCCCCAGACAACCGGGCATTACCGGGTCGGTGGGGAAGTGGCACTCGAAGAACCATAAGTCAGGCTTAATATCCAGCTCTGCCAGAATTTCACCCTTGCCATATTTGCCGCCTTCTTCTGAAATCAGATTAATGCGATCCAGCATCAGCATATTATCAATGGGGAGGCGTGCATTGCCGGGGCCAAACAGTTCACCGTGGCCGCATTTTACGAGTTCTTCATGGTTAAAAGCGTTTTGTCTGCTCATGTGCTGGGAGTGCTCTTGCTGTGTCATCAGAAAGCACGGATTGTATAGGAAATAGCCACAGGATGGTATGGCTTAGGCAGGCAGCCTTGATTTAGAACAAGGCCCGCATTGTGCGGGCCTTCTCAGGAGTGGATTAAGGAATGGACTAATCGGTAAAGAACTGTTGTTTGAATTTTACATTGGCAGTAACAGTAGCGCCTTCCGGTGTGGCCTTAATATCAAACTTCAGGGTTTCCCGGTTGCTAACCTGAGATTGCGCCAGATAATAGATGGCATCCCCATCGTAAATTTCCTTAAAGTCCAGGTTCTTAACCTGCCCGGTTAGATTGCTGGCAAAGCCCTGTACTTTGGCTTTAACCGGGATGGTTTTACCATTCTGGCCCAGTTTCTGTACGGTAATATTAAGAACCATGCGGTTATTACGGCGGGTCAGGCCATAGGCTTTGGCTATATCCGGCGTGAGTTCATCGCTTCTAAAGGCATTATAGTGAACCACATAATCGCCGAATTTCATGGAGTTATCCGCCTGAGCATTAAACGCCAGGCTGAAAAGAAGGGTAAATATGATGCTGCTAAATAGTTTTTTTGCTGTAATCATGTGAAGCCCCCGTTTTGTGTGCTTATCATTTGTGACCATTACTATAGCGTAGAATTCCAATACTGACCTATCAGAGGATTAATTATGTGAAGATACAGCATATTCATATATTATTAATCCGCATCGATTAACCGGTAAAAAAACTAACACAGGGCAATAATGGCCAATATAAATGACCCACTCATTCATCTTGAGTACGATATATCGCTGCTCAGAAAACTCTATCCCCTTAAAGAACTGGGGCTTGATGAGCAGCAGCAAATGGCCCGAAAGTCACACGTGCTTGAGCTGCTGCCCGGTGATGAATTAAAAGCCAGTGAAGAACATCGCTGGATGCTGTATTTACTGGAAGGCAAACTCGATTTGCTTGGCCATAACAAACCGCCAGAGTTGCTACAGGACTCTACCCCCCATAGCTATTTCCCGTTATTTTCAGAGCAATCTGACACCACTCATGTGCAGGCACAAAGCCATTGCAGGGTCATCCGTTTTGATCGCCAGCTATTTGCAACGCTCATGGATCAATCCATTATGTCGGGAGAGGAGCTGGAGACCATAGAAGTCAGCGAGGTTGAAGGCACCCTGTTTAATGAGATTATGCATGCCTTTAATTCAGGAGAGCTGGCTCTGCCCAGCCTGCCCGAGATAGCCGTAAAAGTTAAAGAAGCGGCTAGCAACCCGGATGTGAGTGTGGATGATGTGGTGCACATTATAGAAGCCGATCCGGCAATGGCTGCCCGCTTAATACAGGTGGCCAATAGCCCGTTAAATGCCAGCTATGAACCGGTGCGAGGTATTAAGGGTGCGGTTGTGCGTCTGGGTTTAAGCAATACCCGCGAGCTGGTGGTTAGCCTGTCAATCAAGCAGCTGTTTAATACGTCATCCAGTTTATTAAAACAACGTATGCAGCGCCTGTATCAGCACAGTGTTGATATTGCCGCCATTTCATATAGCGTGGCCAGTATTGCCGGTGGCCTGGATGTGGATCATGTACTGCTGGCCGGGTTGATACACGATATTGGCATTATCCCCATATTAAATTACATCGATCAAACAGGCCTTGAGGTTACGGAAGAAGCGGAGCTGGAAAATATTGTCGAAAAGCTGCGTGCGGTGGTGGGTAGCCTGATTGTTAAACAATGGGATCTATCCAGTGATTTTATCGCCGCCATCGAAAATTCAGAAAACTGGTATCGTAATGAGCCGGGTAAACTGGATCTGAGTGATGTACTCATCGTTGCCCATATTTATGATTGCCTACAGCGAAAGCAGGTCAGGAAATTACCTAAAATTTCAAAGGTGCCGGTTTTTAAAAAGCTGTATTCGGAACACATATCAACCGAATTTGCCCAGCAGGTTTTAGAGCAGTCCAAACAACAAATTGATGAAGTTAAACGACTACTAAGACTATAGAATTCTCTGAATAATATATGCACTTGTGCTTCACCTGATTACTCGCTGCTATATTGCGAATCTTCTTGAATTAAGGGAATTTAGATGCAAACTATTCTGCTCGAAATGAGTCAGCTTGCTATCAATATGCAAGCCCTTTGCCAAGCTCCCTGGCTGAACGTAACTGATTGCTGTAACACTGTTGATACAAAGGAGTTATCCATCAGTGAGCGGATACTTTCCAATGTTGGTTTGCCAATAATGGAAAGCTGATCCTTCAGTATTAAGGAAAAAATTGCGGAGGTGAAGCGCTTATTGCGACTGTAACAGCTCTGTGTTGTTGTTTTCATTATTGACAACTACCTTCCGGTTTTCCTGTTGTTGTTTAACCGAGATAGCAATATT
>JALTRC010000184.1 GCA_026998145.1 Gammaproteobacteria bacterium | reverse complement strand
CTGCGACAGCCGCCAATGCGGTCATGTTAGGCGGTGGCTATTTCAACCCCTTAACCGGTTATATGAACAAGGCTGATGCCCTGTCTGTTGCCAAAGACATGAAAACCACTTCCGGCCTGTTCTGGCCGACACCGGTTTTAAATCTGGTTGAAGATGCAGGCAGCATCAAGGCCGGCGATCGCATTGCCCTGAAAGATCCCAATGTGGAAGGCAATCCGGTACTGGCAGTTATGGACGTTGAAGCAGTTGAAGAATTCAGCGATGACGAAATGGCTGAAATTTCAAAGAATGTGTATCGCGCCAGTGATGACGAGCCACATCCAGGTGTTGAAGCCTTTAATTCACAGGGCAAGGTGGCATTATCCGGCCCTATCAAGGTGCTGAACTTCTCCTACTTCCAGTCTGAGTTCCCGGATACTTTCCGCACAGCGGTTGAGATTCGTAACGAGATTGCAGAGCGCGGCTGGAAAAAAATTGTTGCCTTCCAGACCCGTAACCCCATGCATCTGGCTCACGAAGAACTGTGCCACATGGCAATGGATCGTTTAGGTTGTGATGGCCTGGTGATTCACATGCTGCTGGGTAAACTGAAAAAAGGTGATATTCCAGCACCTGTTCGTGATGCGGCGATTCGCAAGATGGTTGAGCTGTACTTCCCTGAAAACAGCGCCATGGTAACCGGTTACGGTTTCGACATGCTGTATGCCGGCCCTAAAGAAGCGGTACTGCACGCAGTATTCCGTCAGAACATGGGTGCGACTCACTTTATTATTGGTCGTGACCACGCCGGTGTTGGCGATCACTACGGTGCTTTCGATGCACAGGAAATCTTCGAAAAAGAAGTGCCTGAAGGCGCGCTGGATATTGAAATCTTCAAGGCCGATCATACCGCCTACTCCAAGAAACTGGATAAGGTTGTGATGATGTGTGAAGCACCGGATCATACCAAGGAAGATTTCGTTCTGCTGTCCGGCACCAAGGTTCGTGAAATGTTAGGTCAGGGCATTGCCCCACCAAAAGAATTCTCACGTCCTGAAGTGGCACAGATTCTGATGGATTACTACAAAAGCATCCAGTAAGAAAAAAACGCCTATGCTTTAAACTAAAACGCCAGTGATGATTCACTGGCGTTTTTTTATGGCTGAGTTTTCGTATGCCTAAGCGTACAATACCCACAATTCAGCTTATACAAATGTTAACAGGTCATACCATGATTCAGTTTAAATCCAATTACAGCCGCACCGTATTACTGCAACTGGCCGTAATTCTTGTAGCACTACTTGCCGTTAGCATCTTCAACTATGATTATCTTAACGAGCTGTATTTACAGAATCAGGCTACAAATACCGGCTATATTATTAACAG
>JALTRC010000183.1 GCA_026998145.1 Gammaproteobacteria bacterium | reverse complement strand
TATATGTGAGAGGGCCACATGTAATGTTAGGCTATTGGGGGCAGGAGTCTTTGAGTGATGATGTTTTAGTTGATGGTTTATTGCCCGGTGAGAAAATATTATGCACAAAAGACTGGTTTAAAATCGATGAAGATGGAGATCTTTATTTTCAGGGAAGGAGCGATGACATCATAAAAACTAGAGGTGAAAAAGTAAGCCCGATAGAGGTTGAGAATGTAATACATGGCATTAAGGGTGTCAAGGAAACGGCGGTAATTGGCGTTGAAGATGAAATGTTTGGACAGGCTATAAAATGTTTTGTGGTCTTAGATCCTGATAGCGATACAACCTTAATGGATATAAAGAAGATTTGTACTAACAAACTTGAAAATTTTATGGTGCCGAAATATTTTGAAATTGTGACTGAGCTTGAAAAAACAAATACAGGAAAAATTAGTAAGAAAGGAATGTCATAATGAATAATGAATTATTTAATGAATGTTTAAATAAAATCTCTAGCAATATTTCTATTCTACCTGATAAGCCTGAAGAAACTCCTTCAAATACATTAAAAGCTTTATGGTTAAAAGCATCTGGGATTTCTGCCTCAGTATTAAAATCAGAAGATATTCCGTTACCGGAGTTATCGGATGAGCAAGTTGATAAACTGTCTAATTTGATAGATAAACGATTAGAAGGTATTCCTGTGGCTTATTTAACGGGAAGGCAATCCTTTATGGAGTTAGAAATGCTGGCTGGTCCTGAGGCACTGATACCTAGAAAGGAAACTGAAATACTGGGTTATGTTTCAGTAGAAATATTAAAGTCTCTACCCGATACTAAGATAAATGTTATAGATGTTTGTACAGGAGCTGGGAATATTGCACTGGCATTAGCTAACTCAGCTTCAAATGCAAAAGTATACGCATCTGATCTATCAGAAGAGGCAGTGGAATTGGCTAGAAAGAATGCCGATTTTCTTGGCTTATCTGAACAAACTGAATTCTTATCTGGAGATTTATTGGAACCGTTTACTAATCTGGATCTTTATAAAAAAGTTAGTTTATTAACCTGTAATCCACCATATATTTCCAGCTCAAAGGTTGCTGAAATGCCCGATGAAATATCAGATTTTGAACCGTCTCTTGCTTTTGATGGTGGAGCATTTGGAGTGAATTTAATTAGAAGGTTGATTACTGATGCTGAAAAGTTTTTATGTACTGGTGGGTACCTTGCATTTGAAGTGGGGCTTGGGCAAGGGGCAGTGGTTAAAAAGCAGGTTGAGAAATCTTCTATATACAGCAATATTAAAATAGTGAATGATGAACTAGGCCAGCCAAGAGTCATTACTGCACAAAAATTATAAGGAATTTTTATGAGTATTTCTTTAGATAATGTATTAGATATTAATCCTGAGCTAGAAGTAGAAAAAATATGCACAGAAATTCGTAATTTACTACGTAGTAAATTAAAAAAAAGGGGGCTTGTTATTGCTATATCTGGGGGCGTTGATAGTGGTGTATGTGCTGCTCTATGCGTTAAAGCATTGGGTAAGAATAAAGTCTTCGGTTTGTTATTACCTGAAACAGATTCATCGTCTGAAAGCCTAACCCGTGGCAAGGCTCTCGCAGAGCACCTAGGTATTGAATATGCAATTGAAGATATAGCTCCAGCATTAGAGGCAATACAATGCTATAGCTGGAGAGATCGGGCCATTAAAAATGTATTTCCTGAATATGATGGTACGTGGAAGAATAAAATTACTATTGCAGGTGGTCAAGAAGGTAAATTTAATCATTTTAATCTTGTTGTACAAACCCCACAGGGTGAAGTAAAAGAAAAAAGAATGGATTTGAAAGAATATCTTCAAATTGTCGCCGCTACAAACTACAAGCAGCGAATAAGAAAAACAATAGAATATTTCCATGCTGACAGGTTAAATTATGCTGTAATAGGTACGCCAAATCGCCTGGAATTTGATCAGGGTTTTTTTGTTAAAAATGGTGATGGATCAGCAGATATTAAACCTATCGCGCATTTATATAAGACTCAGGTATACACGCTAGCTAAATACTTGGAAATACCGGATGAAATAGCAACGGCTAAACCTACAACAGATACATACAGTATGGATCAAGGTCAGGATGAATTTTATTTTGCACTTTCGTATGACAAAATGGATATAGCACTATGGGCATACAATCATGGTGTAGCGAGTTCTGCTCTCGCCGAATATTTTAATATATCTACAGAACATGCTGAATATATATACACTGATATAAAATCTAAACGTTTAACAACCCATTATCTCCATGCAAAACCATATTTAATTGAAGATGAAGTGATGCAGGAGCTTGATAAAACTGTACAAGAATCTTAGACAGGTTTATTAGGTAATTAAATGTCATACGATCTGAGAAATATAAATGTATCTAAAGATAAAGCAGAGGTTATTGGTTTATTAGATCAGTATCTGAATGTAGAAGGAGAATCTAAAGATAAATTTGAATGGAACTACAATAATAATCCGATAAAGAACTCCACAGGAATAGTTCTTATATCAAAAAAAAACAATGAAGTTGTCGGTATAATTAATCAAATTTATCGGACTTTTCTAATTAAGGAGAAAAAGATAGTCATAGGCTTGTTTGGTGATCTTGCTGTTGATATCAAACATAGATCACTTATGCCTGCATTAATGTTACTTAAGCAAGCTATAGAATCAAGCCTTGCGGACAGTCCATTGGTATATAGTTACCCCAATAAAAAAGCAGTTTTAGTTGCCTTAAGGGCCGGAATGTCTCGTCTAGGGGTAATATCACGTTATGTAAATGTTGTTTATTATACTCAATACATTGAAAAACTAATGCCTTTTCCTCTTTTAGGTAGAGCTATTGGTTCGGCCCTGTCGTTTCTTAAACAAGTTTTTTATGCTCTTAAATTTATAAGAGTAAGGAAAAAATATACCGTTAAATATGGTTTTCCGAGTGATCAAGAGCTTGATAAACTGATTAAGCTATCTGTGCTACGTCAATATATATCAGCCTATCGAACGGTATGTTATTTAAAGTGGCGTTTTACAAGTGACTCATATCATAAATACAATGTCTTAGCCTGCTATTCCCGCCAAACAGGTGATCTAGAGTCTTATGTGGTTTTTGAGTCTGATGATAATTTATTGTCAATTCGAGACATATATGCGTTAGATTTTAAATCTTTTAATGCTGCTTTATATTTTTCATATAAATATGCATTAAAAAATAAATTGTCAGCTGTATCTATTAGCTTTTTGGGAAGCAATAAAGTTAAAAACTGGATAATTCGTTCTGGTTTTAAATATCGTGAATCAGAAAGATCGGTAGTTTATAAATCATTGTTAGATGAAAATGAAGCTTATATTTCTAATTATAATAACTGGTATCTTTTGGATGGTGATGAGGATCAATGATTTTGAAAAAAATAAATAATGCATTTACGGTTGATGTAGAAGATTTTTTTCAGGTTGAAGCGTTTAGTAACGTAATAGATCGTAAAAAATGGGGTAGTTACGCTTGCAGAGTAGAATTAAATACTAATTTGATATTAGATTTACTGGATGAAAATAATATTAAAGGTACATTTTTTGTTTTAGGCTGGATTGCAAAAAGATACCCTGGCCTTGTGAAAAAAATAGATGCTCGCGGTCATGAAATTGCTTCACACGGAATGAGCCACAAATTGATTTATAAACAATCTATAGATGAGTTCAGAGCTGAAACAGTTGAGGCAAAAAAACTATTAGAAGATATTATACAAAAAAATGTATATGGCTATCGCGCTGCTACATACTCAATCACAAAGAAATCGCTATGGGCGCTTGATATTCTTGTAGAAGCCGGTTTTATATATGATTCTAGTATTTTCCCAATAAGACATGATCGCTACGGGATTCATGATGCTTGCCACGTTCCAAATATACTGACAACTCCAAATCAAAGTAAAATAATTGAATTTCCACTTTCGGTAATTAAAACAAAGTATTTGACACTTCCAATAGCTGGTGGCGGTTACTTCAGGTTGTTTCCATACTGGTTTACGAAATTAGGTTTAAAGACTTTAAATAAAAAGGGTCAAGAATTTGTTTTTTATATACACCCGTGGGAAGTAGACCCTGAACAGCCTGTTGTTCAAACTGGATCCAAATTCACCCAGTTTAGACATTATAACAATATATCAAAATGTGCTGATAGACTTAAACGTCTAACTACTGATTTTTATTTTACTAGCATGAAAGATGTTTTACAGTCTAAAGGACTGATTTCAGTAGATTAATATATGTCAGATATAAAACGATTTTTTAAACATTCATCAATATATGCTGTTGGAAATATTATAAATAGGATTGGTGCTTTTGTTCTATTACCTGTATATACGAATTATCTTTCGGTTACAGAATATGGTGTGCTTGAAATATTTTATATTATAAGTTCAATAATATCAGGTGTTCTAGCAATAGGCCTGGCACATGCAACATTAAGATTTTATTTTGAATATGACGATCAACGTGACCGAAACCAGGTTGTTAGTACCAACTTTATCGGGTCACTTTTAATTTCCATTATAGGTGTCTCTGTTGTAGCGTTAATCGCTCCAACAATTTCTGAAGAATTAATAAATAATCCAGAATACGTAAAAGGAATATATCTCGTTCTAGGTATTCTTGTGTTTGAATTATCATCGCAAATATGTCTCGCATATGTCAGAGCAATAGAATATTCCATGTTCTTTGTTTTTATATCGATAGCAAAATTAATTATACAGGTCGCATTAAACTCTTATTTA
>JALTRC010000182.1 GCA_026998145.1 Gammaproteobacteria bacterium | reverse complement strand
TGGATGTAACAGCTGATAGTGAACATCATATTGAGTATGCGGGAAAGGATTATTACTTTTGCAGTGACAGCTGTGAAAACAAATTTCAACAACAGCCGGAAAAATATATCCATAGCCCGCAGCAATCGCATCAGCATGAACATAAGCACGAACATGAACATGATGCAGCCTGTGCCGATGACAGCTGTAAAATCGATTATCTGGAATACACCTGCCCCATGCATCCGGAGATTATTCAGGATCACCCCGGCAGCTGCCCAAAATGTGGTATGGCACTGGAACCCAAAGGCGTACCAGTTACCACAAAAGTTCAGTACACCTGCCCCATGCACCCGGAAATTATTCAGGATCATCCGGGCAGCTGTCCCAAGTGTGGTATGGCTTTAGAACCCATGACGGTAACCGAAGAGGAAGATACCTCCGAGCTGGATGATATGAGCCGGCGTTTCTGGATAAGCACAATATTATCCGTTCCCGTTTTTATACTGGCCATGATTGCCGATCTGGTACCCAACTGGTTACCGGAATGGCTCACCATGCCGATAGTACAATGGATTGAATTCACCCTGGCAACACCGGTGGTACTGTGGGGCGGCTGGCCATTTTATGTGCGTGCTGTACAGTCAGTTAAAACCTGGAATCTGAATATGTTCACCCTGATTGGTCTGGGTGTTTCTGTCTCCTGGATATTCAGTGTTATCGGCCTGCTATTTCCTGAAATTTTTCCCACCAGTATGCAACATGAGGGAGGGACGGTTTCCGTTTATTTTGAAGCGGCTGCGGTTATTACTGCGCTGGTATTACTGGGTCAGGTACTGGAACTGCGTGCCCGCTCACGCACCAATGCGGCCATCAAAATGCTACTGGGGCTGGCACCGAATACAGCCCGTATCGTACGAGAAGATGGCAGTGAAGAAGACATCCCCATGGAACAGGTTAAGGTTGGCGATATTTTACGGGTACGTCCCGGTGAAAAAATTCCCGTTGACGGTACCGTCACCGAAGGAGAAAGCCATGTGGATGAATCCATGGTAACCGGCGAACCTGTACCCGTAGAAAAATCTCCCGGTGACAAACTGATTGGTGCAACCGTAAATGGCACCGGCAGCCTGTTAATGAAAGCCGAAAAAATTGGCAGTGATACGCTGCTTTCACAAATCGTCAATATGGTGGCCGAAGCGCAACGCTCACGTGCTCCTATTCAGCAAATGGCCGATCTGGTCTCCAGCTATTTTGTCCCGGCCGTTGTATTAATTGCCATTCTTACCGCCATTATCTGGGGCCTCTGGGGGCCTGAACCCCGTATGGCCTATGCCATTGTTAATGCGGTTGCCGTACTCATTATTGCCTGCCCCTGCGCACTGGG
>JALTRC010000181.1 GCA_026998145.1 Gammaproteobacteria bacterium | reverse complement strand
GCGCCCAGCAATAATGATGTAAACATCATCATGGCATAGGCCTGCCAGCCTTCTGCACTGCCGCCGGAGAAAAGCGTGAGTAAAACAATCGCCCCCCCATAGCCGACAAAAATGGCGATAAATAAAATCAGCAGATGCCCCAGAAACTTGCCCATAATGACCTGCCAGCGACTCACCGGATAGGTCAGCAGCAACATCATGGTGCCCCGCTCAAACTCTCCCACCAGGGCATCAAAAGATAATATCAAGGCAATCAGTGGAATCAGATAAACACTTAAACTGGTAAGGCTGATTACCGTAATATCCATGGGGCTGGCTTTTAATGAGCCGGTAGGTGCAGAGCCTAATAATGATAATGCAATAGCCAGAGTCGCCAGCAAAATAATGGAGGCTGCAATCCAGCGATTGCGCATACCGTCTTTTAATTCTTTTAAGGCAATAATCCATAACATTTTCATAAGGCATCTCCATGCATAAAATGGCGATACACTTCATCCAGCCGGGGCTGCATAATCTGAATATCCTGCACCACTTCACCCATACTGGTAATGTGACGAATCAGCGGCATTTTTTCAGGCAGGATACATTGCAAATTAATAGTTTCATTATTCACATTCTGAATATCCACCTGAGAGCCAAGTCGCTCGGCTACATTCACCGCTTCTCCCGGTGTTACGGCAATTTTAAACCGCACGGGCAAATTTGCCTGCTGATATAAATCATCCAGCGTGCCACTGGCAATCAGTTTGCCTGACTTCATAATAATAAAACGGTTGGCTCTGGCTTCCACTTCACTTAAAGCATGGGATGAAATAATGGATGTTGCCCCTGCCTGATGCAGATCATCAATCAGCGCATAAAAATGCTGCCGCAATAAAGGATCAAGGCCGGTGGTTGGCTCATCCAGGAACAGTAGCTGGGGATTACCTAAAATAGCCTGAGCCAGGCCGAGCCGTTGACGCATGCCTTTTGAATAAGTGCCCACCCGCCGATTGGCAGCCTTGTGCAAATTCACCAGTTCCAGTAAATGATCACACTCAGATTTTTTTACGCCTTTTAAACTGGCGTAAAATTCCAGCACTTCACGGCCGCTCATGGCTTCATAAAAAGACACACTTTCCGGCAGATAGCCCAGCGCTTTTCGTCTGCCCACTGCATCCCGGTTGGCCGGATTATCCCCCAGCACATTAACCCTGCCACTGGTGGGCCGGGTCAGGCCCAGCATCAGCTTCATCAGGCTGGTTTTACCGGCACCATTATGACCAACCAGCACCACACATTCGCCGGGCCGAACATTGAAACTGACATTATGCAATACGGTTTCTTTCACATACTGCTTGGTCACATTCTGCAAATCAATGACATTGTTTGAGATACTCTCAACCATCTGAATAATCTCTATCTATATCCTGTGGGGGTGAAATCAGGGGTGCGCTATCGGTAACACCACCTGGATGAAGGCCGGGAAATTCCGACTGGGCCCATTTTAATATTTTGACCGACGGGCTGTTTAATAAAAGTTTAGCTATAGGATGACGCCAGACAATCTGGTCCACCAGATCATTGGGCTGATACGGCTGATCAGCAATACCATCACCGTTTATATCAAAGGCCGTGTTATCACTCCAGTAATTACCCCGGTGATCTTTCGACCATTCAATATAACGGGTACCCACATATTTTACCTGGGTGCGATTATTAATAAAGGCATTGCCATAGATTTCATTTTTTTCCGAGCCGGCGGTAAAGTGAATTCCAATCTGGCAGTCCTGAAAAATATTATTACTGATTTGATTAAAGTTGGCGTTATAAATAAATACACATTTTTTTGTACCGCCCCTAACCCGGTTACCATCAATAACAGAATAATTGGCGAAATTAAAAAATAGCCCCCGTTCTGCATCACCAATCGACTGGTTATTTTTAACTTTGATGCGATCGGAAAACATCAGGGCATAGCCCACATGATTATGGCTTGAAATATTGCCGCTGACTTCACTATCCTGAGTGTACATATAATGCACAGCAAAACGTAAATCATGGAGACGATTATTACGAAAAATATTATTTTTACTGGTGGTGACAAAAATGCCATCCCGACCATACTGAATATCATTGTTTTCAACAATGGAACCGGGGGAGTTCCACACATATACACCGTTTCCCCGATCATTAATGCGATGGTTTAAGCTGCCAATAATGGTATTGTTTGCTACCACCGCTGAATCCGGGCCTTTAAGATATACCCCGATTAAATTGTGCTGCATTTTATTGGAATCAATGCGGGCACGATCACCTTTTGAGGTGATAAAAATAGCGCTATCCTCGGTTGTTAATACTTTACCGGAATGCTGAATCTGGAGTCCTTTAATCACCACATCTGGTGCTGACACAATAATCGTGTGCCCGGTTTCTTCACCATCAATAATGCTGGACTGATTACCCAATAACTTCAAAGATCGATCGATCACCACAGAACCTGTATAAGTTCCGCTTTCAAGTATCAATGTGTCACCATTACTGGCTGCATTAATCGCCGCCTGTAACACACCCTTACCCGGTGCAACCTGAATCTCCTGTGCATGGATAAAAATGGAAAATAAAAACAGCAAGCCGCCAATCAGTGCTTTACTGATTAACGGCTTGCTGTAGTGCTTGTTAAAAGCCTTCAATGGAGATTAAAACTTAAGCAGGCTCAACCAGCATACGACCACGCATTTCCATATGCAGCGCATGACAGAACCACTGGCAATAGAACCAGTGAACCCCTGGGCGATCGGCAATAAAGGTAATAGACGATGTCGCCTGCGGCCCAATTTCCATTGCCACACCATAGTTAGCCATGGTAAAGCCGTGGGTCAGATCATCAATCGCATCATTGTTACTGATAATGATAGTCACTTCATCACCCTGCTTGACCGAGAATTTTTCCATGCTGTAGTTTGGCGCAACAGAGGTGATATATACACGCACTTTCTTGCCATCCCGCACCACTTTTGAATCTTCTGTCAGCTTGATGCCATCTTTTTTGGCCTGCTTGCTGACATCCGCCCACATACGGTCACCCTTGTTCCAGATAGAATCCGGGTTAACAATATCAGCACGTACAATTATACAATCATGTGGCTCCGCATATGTGGGGCCATCATGGGCAATTTTCATGTGATCGCCCGATATATCTATCAGCTGATCATTTTCAGGCTTCAGAGGCCCTACATTAATATAACGGTCTTTGGAGAACTTGTTCAAAGACACCAGCCATTTACCATCTGCCTCTTTGGTTTCACCCATGGAGGTATGATTATGTCCCGGCTGATAATGTACATCGATTTTTTCAATAATCGGATTAACTTTTTTACCCTTATAGGCATCAACCGCTTTTTGAATATTCCACTTAACCGCCTGGCTATCCAGGAATAAAGTAGTATAGGCATTACCCTTACCATCAAAGGCTGTATGCAAAGGCCCTAAACCTAATTCAGGCTCAGCAACGATTGCGTCTTCCGGCTTGATCTTGTCTTTAAATAAATCAGGCAGTTTTCTTACGTCAATAACAGTAACCGTTGGTGATAACTTACCGTTGAATACAACATGAATACCATCCGGTGCCGTATTACAGCCATGAGGACTGGTGGGCACAGGAATATAACGGGTGTATTTGGAGCCATGACGGCCATCAATAACAGGCACACCCTTAATACGTTTAAAGTCACCTTCTTTAACGGCTTTTTCAATCGCTTTAATATCAAAGACCACCGCCCAGTCACGCTCATTAGCCATCATACCGGTGAGGTTAGTGGCTTCTTCCGAGTTATAACAGGTAGAGAAGGCATACAGGCCCTGATAATCCGCATCACAGTTATCCAGATTACCGTCAACAATAACCTGCCATTTAACTTCCATTTCATCACCATCAATGGCAGTGAAAATAGCATGATATTTTTCAGGCTCATCCAGAATACTGCCATCATTAGGAATGGGCACACGGTGCTCACCATTGGCAAAAACATAACCTGTACGGGGGTATTTTTGTGGACGTAAGCCGTGAATATCCGCCGCATTGGGGATCTCGATCATTTTGTCACACTTCATGACATCACAACGTACACGGGCAACGCGGGTGTTGGCCTTGTCATTCATAAACAGGTAGCGGCCGTCATAGGTGCCATCGGTAAATGACATATGGGGATGGTGCAGGTCACCATTATGCCAGACACCGCCGCGGCCATTGGAATCCAGAAACTTTTTGGTTTCCGGTAGCATGCCGTCACGCATAATCTTGCGACTTTCATTGGTAGCCCCCCAACCGGATGCACTACAACGATTGAATACGGGCACACGCATTAATTCACGCATGGATGGCACGCCCATAATACGTAACTCACCAGCCTGGCCACTACTCCAGAAGCCATAGTATTCATCCAGATCACCCGGCTTAACTTCGGCCTTGTTTTTGGCCGCAGCGGCTGCCGCTGTTGGTGTCATAACACCAAACCCGGCCAGGCTGGCCATACCCGCAATGGCGCCCAGTTTTAGTGGCATACCCAACAATTCACGCCGGGTCAAACCATCCTTTTCTATGCTTTCTACTTCGGTTTTATCGGTTTCTTTTTTCACAGTTCTCTCCTCGATACACCTACTTTGGTAGGCTTATTTAGTTAGTATTTCAGCGTCACATAAGGTCGCGCCGAAACATTACTTCTTATCAATATCTAATTTAACTTCACGTTCAGCTTCTTCCTTTAGCACATAAGCAGGCTTGGCCTGTTGACGCTCTCTTTTCTGACGTTTTTTAATAGCGACCGGGCAGTTATAT